>JAFZBC010000160.1:0-1514 GCA_017561965.1 Oscillospiraceae bacterium | reverse complement strand
GGCGGCAGTCTATCCGAAGCTGCGGACGCAGAAGCCGGAGCGGCAGGATCCCGCATATACCACGGAAACAACAGCAGCCGCTATCACGACTGCGCTGCCGGAGGAGGAGCCGCCTGCTTTCACCGCATCGCAGACGGTTCAGACGACCGTATCTGCGGTGATGACGCAGACGCAGACCACAGTACAGTCCGGAACAGCACAGCCGGTCAGGCAGGAGCATGTGACGGAACAGGAACCCCCGGACGGGAAACGTGAAACTGTGACCACAAATGATTCATATATAGAAGTGCCGGACACGGAAACACAGGTCACCACGGTGAATTCCGGCAGACAAACCTCCAGGGCGAATGCGGTACAGCAAACAGTCCCCTATCAGCTCAGCAAAGCACGCGCAGCAATTCCGAGTGAAGAATCCGAGCCCGTACCTTCCACAGCGCCGATAGAGCAGCCCGGCGGAAGCATCGCACCTGCCGAAACCGTGCGCGATCCGATGCAGACAGAGCTGCCGGTTACGTCAGTGATTGCGGCGGAGGAAACTGTGGCGGTTACAACAGCCGTGACGGAGCACGGAGAGGAGCCTGTTCCGGAAACGACAGTCCCGGCCACGGAAAGCCCGGCGCAGACAGCGCCGGAAGAACCGCTGCGTCCGCCGCTGACGGAAACGGACGGCAGATACTGCGTGATCACACCGCGTCAGCCGTTTGCGGATGTCACGCTGACAGGCGGCGTTCTGGATTCGGAGGGGCGGCTGCATCTGGAGCTGACCGGCCTGAAAAGTCCGAAGAGCGCGGGCGTGACCACGCAGATCATTCTGATGCTGCCGGATGCATTTGCCGCGCGGGTCCGGCTTGTGACCGCGCACATCACGGCAGAGGAAAATGAAACGGCATATGCAGAAATTGCCGGAAGAACGCCGGTGATTCGTGATAATACAGGACAGGGAGGATGACCTATGAAAATGATGAAACGAATCCTTGCCGCCGTGACCGGCGGCATCATGGCAGCGGGGATGCTCTCCGCGCTGCCCGCGGAGGCGCTGCGCGATCAGCTCGGCACATACCGCCGCGTCGGAGACGACGGACTGTATCTGAGCGATTCCCACGCAATCCAGGTTGACAGCGCAGACTGCGCCGGTGTGCAGTTTTCCATACAGCTCCTCGCACAGCATGAGGAATTGTTCCGGAACGAGGTCTGGAAGCAACTCGCCGAATTCAGCGGTTACACCGAAGAAGGCGTCAAAAATGTCTTTGACCTTCAGCGGGTTGACATGCTGACTGATACCCAAAACAAAGGCACCGAAGAGAATCCGGTCTATACCTACACGCTGACAGCAAAAAATTGGAACGACGGCTTGTTCTATATGTGGATCTCGGATTTCTACTTCTGGCTGCACACAAAGAATCGGAATTTGCTGCAATCGTTCAAGTATTATCCGGATTTCGGCATTGTCAACTATGCCAACTGTTACGGCTATGATGTCAGCAGCAATCCGGAGATGAAAGACAAGATCGACG
>JAFZBC010000159.1:0-2676 GCA_017561965.1 Oscillospiraceae bacterium | reverse complement strand
CCATGAGCCGCTGGCGCTCGTATGTGAAAACGCTGCCGTATACCCGCGAACAGTTTGTTGATGCGAAATACCTGTTTTCGCTGATCAGTGCCGCTGCGGCTGCAATATGCAGCGCGGTCATGCTCCCTCTGATGATGCTGCGGAATCCGGAAGCAGGTTCCGCGCTTACATATGCACCCTCTGCGGCAGAGTTCTCCCTTATGAATGCAGCTTTGGCGGCAGCAATCGTCCTGTATGCAGCTGCCATCCACTATCCGTCGTATTTCCGCCGCACGGGCGGCATCGTTCTCTTCGCGGTCGGTTTTTCGGGTCTTATCTTTGGTTTCGGTTTCATTTTCTTTCCGAAATATATGATGGCGCTGAACCGCTGTGAACTGGAACCGCTGACGCCTTTTATGCGCTGCCTGCCGTATCTGCTGCTTGCCGTTTCGGCGGTCTGCGATCTGCTCTCATGGCTGTACACCCGCAAAACGTACTGCCGCAGGAAAAGGAGGCGAGCCGCATGAAAGCACTGCTTCGGCTGAATTTCTATCTGTCCGGCGGATATAAGAATTTGCTGATCCTGGCTGCGATCCCGTTTCTTCTCTTGCTCGAGAATCACATAGTCGGTTCGGAACCTGACGTCGGATTCAGCATCCTGATGGTCGGCGCGATCGGCGTAATCATCGGTATCACGCCGTTTTCCCTGAACGCAGTGAAAACACAGAGCCACTGGCAGACGTATGCCAAAACGCTGCCGTATCACCGTACACAGATCGTTGATTCACATTATCTGTTTTCTCTGCTGGAAGCTGTATTTGCCGCGGTGGTCGGCTCGGCAGCCGTGTCTGTTCAGATGCTGCTGAATCCGGCACTGCTTTCCGAAACCCCGTACAAGTCCTCAGCCGCATTCTCACTGATGTATGCAGCAGCAGCGGCGGCGATCACGCTGCATCTGGCTGCATTCCAGTATCCGCTGCACTTCCGGCAGCAGAGCAGCATCCGGTCGTATGTCCTGTTTACCGCACTTTCCCTGCTGCTCCTGCTTCCGTATCTCATGTATCTCACGGCGCACATGGATTTTGTCGGCACGGTCACAGTGTTACCGGACACGCGCTGGCTGCCGCTTCTGATGCTTGCTGTTTCGGCGGCGTGTTATCCGCTCTCATGGCTGATGTCGCGCAGAGCTTACTGCGGCGCAAACACGGAGGTGAACGTATGAAAGCCCTGCTCCGTACCGAATATATGCTTTCCGGCGGATATATTACGTTCTGCTGCGCACTCGGCTGCGGCATTCTGATGCCGTTTCTCCCGTGGTTCTTTCTGCTGATGTATTCCTCCATGCTGTCTGTGCTCCTGATGATCCTGCCGCAGATCATCAGTCAGATGCGCATGAAAAGCGGTCTGCACCGCTATTCGCCGGTTCTGCCGTATTCCCGCAGGCAGACCGTTTATGCACGCTATCTGTTTTATCTGACACTTGCAGCGGTTGTGATCCTCTGGGCTCTGCTGCTTTACGGTCTGCATGCCCTGCTGCATCCGAATATCGAGCCTGTGCCGCAGGATACTGCGCTCCTTTTCCTGCGCATCGCGCTGCTCCCCATCGGACTTGCGGTCGTTTTGCCGCTGACGCTTGCGGCGGAGCGCTTTGACAAAAAAGCGCTGCTCGCAATCAACTATGTCTTGTTCTACTTCGGCATCATGTGGTATTTCGGCGGGATCCTGCTGACGAGCCTCCTGAACACGGATCTGAAACTGACTGCTGCCAACTTCGGCCTCGGCGTGCTCGCGGTACTGCTGATTCTGGCAGTGTCATTCGGCATTTCCCTTGCTGCATACTGCGGCGGATTCCGGCGAAAGGGGGCGGACGCATGAAAGGACTGCTGACAACGGAGCACCGTCTTGCAAACGGACAAATCAATTTATACGGTTTACTCGCCGCCGGCATCCTCGCGCTGTTTCTGTCTGAATATTTTATGATCGGCGTTCAGTGGGGGCTGACGCTTCTGCTGCCCGCTATGCCGCTGATCGCAGCGCAGCACCGGCTCAAATGCCGCTGGAACCGCTATCTGCTGACGCTGCCGTATTCCCGCAGAACGGTCGTCCTCGCCCGTTACCTGTATTATCTCGCAGCCGTGCTCGGCTCCGCAGTCTGGCTGCTGCTGCTTTGCAGCCTGATCAGCATGTTCCGGTATACCGATATGCCGGACGGCTTCCTGTTCCGCTCCGCCGTCATGAGCCTCGGACTGATCCTGTTCGTACTCGCACTCACACTGCCGGTCAGCTTCCTGATGGACCGTTTTGATGCGCTGTGGCTGTACGGCCTCGGCATCGCAATATTTCCGGTTCTGATTTTCGGATCCGTCCTGATGACCGTGATGAGAATGTTTACGGATCCGAAGATCACCGCAACCGGCATCCTGAAGGGCGGCGTCATTCTCCTGCTGCTCCATGCAGTCTCACTGGGCATTTCCCTTGCTGCATACTGCGGCGGATTCCGGCGGAAGGAGGCGGACGCATGAAAGGACTGCTCCGGAAAGAACTCTACATTCTCGGCGGAATCAAAACGCCGATCGGCATTGCTGCGATGTTCACAGCTGCACTGATTCTCAACTGGGACTTTGTGTATTTTACCACAGCGCTGGTCATTGTATTTCTGCCGATCACGCTGTTCAATGCGGATTCGAAAGCGCGCTG
>JAFZBC010000158.1:0-3342 GCA_017561965.1 Oscillospiraceae bacterium | reverse complement strand
GTATCAGAATAAGTAATCGAACCGCTCCGTCCACTTTGACCGCTGCTCCTTGTCGCGGTCATAGCGGAACAGCGCCGTTCCGAGGATCTCGCGTTCAGGGATCAGCGCAACCTGCGGGCTGCGGCTGTCCATGCTGTACAGGCGGTTGTCGCCCATCACGAAAATATATCCCTCCGGCACGGTCATCGGATACCGGAACGCGCCGTCGTCGTCGGTTGTCGGATCTGCAATATACGGTTCATCGAGCAGCACGCCGTCCACCTTGACGGTGCCCTGCGAAGCATCAATATCAATGGTCTGTCCCGCTTTCGCAATCAGCCGCTTGACGAGCACCATGTTGGCGCCGTCCTTTTCCATGACCTCTGTCTGCTCATAATCCCGGAACAGCGCGGATACCTCGTCATCCAGCACCACAATCTGTCCGTTTTTCGGCTCATACTGTGTCATCAGAATCAGAATCTGGTCCTTATTGAGCAGCGTCGGATTCATGGAGCCGCCCTCCACCGTTACCGGACGCACCAGATAGGCAAACAGAAGCAAAAAGAGAAAGACCGTGACCAGACCTGCTTCGATAATATCCATCAGATCGCCGAGGAGTCCTCCCCGGCTGCGTGTTTCACTCGTGTTTTGTTCCGGAACTGTCTGCTCAGACATACATCATGCCTCTTTTCTCATCTTATATTAAATCATATTCCATAGTAAAAACAAAAGGGGACTGCGCCAGTCCCCTTTCGCTTTTTTGCAATCAACGAACCAGTCCCTTGACCTTTGCCGCCTTACCGACTCTGCCGCGCAGATAGTACAGCTTCGCTCTGCGAACGACGCCTCTGCGGACGATCTCGACCTTGTCAACAGCAGGGGAATGAACCGGGAACACGCGCTCGATGCCGACGCCGTGCGCAACTCTGCGGACGGTGAAGGTCTCGCTGATCCCGCCGTGCTTCTTGGCGATGATCGTGCCCTCGAAAACCTGGATACGGCTCTTGTCGCCTTCCTGAATGCGGACGTGTACCTTCACGGTGTCGCCGACATTCAGCTCCGGGACGTCAGCCTTCATGCTGGACTTGCTGATTTGCTCAAGTGCATTCATTTTATGAGTTCCTCCTTGAATTGTTTACGGATGTTCATACATCGCTCCCGTGCAGATGCACCGGCAGAATCCCTCATCTTTCATGAATGCGGAGGGCAAATGCAGCGGACCACCCAATCGTCATAATGTTTTGCATACCGCAAATCACGGAAAAACGTCCTTTTTGCGTATGCATGGCATTCTGACCTCGCCGGCCAAGGACCGGCGGATATTCAAATGCTGTATTATTATATCACAGTTCTCCTGAAAAAGCAAGAGGTTTTGCGGATTTTTTTCAATTCGGGCAAAAAACGCATATCCCCGCCGCCGTATTTATGGAAAAATACGGCATTTCTGCGGCACAGAGCGAAAAAGCACGGCAGCTCCGCTTCGGGAACCGCCGTGCTGCACGTTCTGGCAGGATTACTGCTGCTCCGGTGCGCCGACCGGACATGTATCTGCGCATGCGCCGCACTCAAGGCATGCATCTGCGTCGATGACGTACTTGCCGTCGCCCTCAGAGATTGCGCCGACCGGACATGCGTCTGCACATGCACCGCACTGGATGCAAGCATCACTGATTACGTATGCCATAATGTTACCTCCTGTTATATAAAATGTGGTGGTTTGTGTTCGGAGAGCGGTCCATGGCTCTCCTCCCCTATTGTATCATATTTTCGGAAAAAATCAAGTGGTTTTCAAAAATATTTTCTCCGCGCCCGGAATTTGGCAGAAACGCTGCCGAACCGGCAGAATCCGAGCCTGCCGTTGTACAGTCTGTACAGTTTTCAGGCCGTTTCCTCCGTCATAGCAGCCCGGAATGAAATCAGATTATACAAGTAGGAAATCTATGCTTTTATCTGCCCGTTCTTAGAACAGCACATCGCAGACCCGGGAAAGCGCTCTTTTCATGCTGCAATACCGGCATGATTTTACGTCCTGAAATCATTGCATTTTCCGTTCATTTATGTTATAATAAAGTGTATGATTATGCCCTGCCGCGGATGAAGCCCAAAACCGGCGCCGTGCAGGATACGAAAGGCGGTGATGATGTGTTCGCAGTAAATACGGTCAGGCGGCTTGCCGCAGCGGCTGTTTCGCTTCTCCTTTGCGGCAGCTTCTGCGGGATATTCCCGGCTGCGGCGTCCGCAGCGGAGCCCGGAGAAAATGCGCTCTACGCCCTGCGGTTTGAGCCGGAAAACAGTTACAGCGATTACTACGACGCACACGCCGCCGAACCGCGTCCCGATGCGGAGATCCTGCTGCACGGCGCGGACTATACCGAAGCCGCAGACGGCGATTTCTCCGCCGGAACATTGGACGGCACGGAGCATGTGCTGATCTGGCAGAGTGCGGAGGGCGCCGTCAGCTATGAATTTGATGTGCCGGAATCCGGCTGCTACGCGGCGGAGATCCGCTATTACGCACTGGAATCCCCTTCTGACCGCGCCGAGCTTTCGCTCTCACTGGACGGCGCCCTGCCGTTTGATGCGGCTTCCCGCATCAGCCTGAGCAAGCGCTTTGTCAGCCAGACCGGCTTCAAAACGGATGCCCGCGGCAATCAGATCCGTCCCGCACAGGTCGAATCTCCCGCCTGGCAGACCCATTTTCTCTACGACCGCGACGGTCTGTTCAACACACCGCTGCTGTTCAGCCTGTCCGCCGGGCATCATACACTGACGCTGACCGGCATCAAGGCCTCCGTCGGCATTGACACGATCCGGTTCTGTCAGCCGCCGCAGACGCCTGCCTATCAGGCACCGTCCCAGGCAGATCTGCAGAACACGCCCGCCGGAACCGTCCGCATTGAGGGCGAGGATGCGGCATACAAATCCGCACCGACACTTTCGCCCGCCTACGACCGCAATTCCTGCATGGTTTCTCCGTCCGATCCGGTCAAAACCGTCTACAACACGATCGGCGGCGCAAACTGGAATCAGGCGGGACAGGCCGTGACATGGGAGATCCCCGCCGGAACCCTGCCGGGCGACGGCTGGTATCAGCTCGGCATCAAGGCAAGGCAGGACGTGATCCGCGGCTTTTACTCCAACCGCCGTCTGCTGATTGACGGCAGCGTCCCGAGCGATGCATTCTCTCAGCTGAAATTCTACTACGACACGGACTGGTCGCTGACGCAGGCGCAGCAGGACGGTGAAACCGCCTATCTCTATCTGACGGCGAACGAGCCGCACACCCTGACGCTGGAGGCAATCCCCGGCGAGATCGGTGACACGATGCGAAAACTTGAAAAGACCGTTGCCGCACTCAACACC
>JAFZBC010000157.1:0-3219 GCA_017561965.1 Oscillospiraceae bacterium | reverse complement strand
TGACATCAGCGATTGCCATAGGTGTTCCCTGCCTTTCTTCATGATCAGTTTTCAGGTCGTTTCGCGGATAACCCACGCGAAAAAGAGGATCGCAGCGACCAGTACCAGAAACAGAAATCCCAGCCCGGCAGCGCAGATGATCTTCCGCGTCTTTTCAAAGCCGTTCGCTTCGCGTTCCAGCTTTTCGCGGATCGCCTCCACGGGGACTGCGTCCGGATCTGCCGCATAACACGGATTCAGCTCCGCACAGATATGCGCCTGCTCCGGGTATTTGTACGCGAATTCATACGCATAATCCGTATCCGCGGCAATGCGCTTTCGCACCTGCGCACGGTTGACATGCTTTGCTGATATCGCAAACGCGCGGTTCACGAGCAGGATTCCGCCCGCGGCAAGCAGGTAATCCGACAGCCTGCTTTTTCCGCTGCCGAGCAGCACATAGATCAGCCCGAGCCCCGCAATGACCGAAAAGATCGAGCAGAGCTCCAGAAGCATCGCCGCGCCGCATTCGTTGTATGCGATATACGGATAGTCGATCGTACCCGCCATGCCGGAGCGCCGCACTGCACCGGGATGCGTATCCTCGAAGCGGCTGCGCCTCTCATCCGGCTGCTCCCGGCTGTTCAGTCCCATGGTGCCGCACCGTTATGCGGGCTGATGGAGCTTCAGCAGCTTGCTCAGCGTATAGGTCATGCGCTGGCGCTCCTCGATCAGATCCACAAAGCCGTGCTCCAGCTGGAATTCGGCTCTCTGGAAGCCCGCAGGAAGCTTTTCGCCGGTGGTCTGTTCAATGACACGCTGACCTGCGAAGCCGATCAGTGCCTTCGGCTCCGCGATGATGATGTCGCCCTGCATTGCAAAGCTCGCGGTGATGCCGCCCGTGGTCGGATCGGTCAGCACGGCGATATACAGCAGGCCGGCCTCGGAATGCCGCTTGACTGCGCCGGAAACCTTTGCCATCTGCATCAGGGAGAAAATGCCCTCCTGCATTCTGGCGCCGCCGGATGTGATAAACCCGACGACCGGCAGCTTCAGCGCCGTCGCCTTTTCAAACAGCCGCGTGATCTTTTCGCCGACGACCGTGCCCATGCTGCCCATCATGAATGCGGAATCCATGATGAACAGGCCGCAGTCGATGCCGCCGATCTTGGCCGTGCCGCACACAACGGCCTCATTCAGGCCGCTGGCCTTTTCCGCCTTGTCGAGCTTCTGCGCATAGTCCGGAAACCGGATCGGATCCTTCGACTTCAGCTTTTTGTCGATCTCCTGGAATGTACCGCGGTCAACGGTTTCATCGAGCCGCTCCACGGCGCGCATCCGGAAGTATGCGCCGCACTCCGGGCAGATGCAGTGGTTCGCCACATAATCCTGATACGGGATCTCCGTGCCGCACTGCTTGCAGGTACGGGGCGGATGCTCCACATTGCCCGTAAGGGAATTGAAAATATCCTTGATCGCGCTCATGCCTCTGCCTCCTCCGCGGGCTTGACGACGAAGGAGAACTCCGCGCTGACGCAGCGCTTTCCGTCCACAAAGCCCTCGCCCTTCGCCCAGTAGAACGGGCCGCGGCTCTTGATGATCTCGCAGCGGGTTTCAAAGACGTCGCCCGGCACGACCGGATGACGGAATTTGACTTTATCAATGCCGGTGAACAGCGTCAGCGGCTGAGAACCGTCCGGCTGCTTTTCCATGCAGACGCAGACCGACTGCGCCATGATCTCGCAGAGAATCACACCCGGCACGACCGGATGCCCGGGGAAATGGCCGTCCAGGAACCACTCCTCCCCCGTGATCTTCTTTTTTCCGTGCGCGGCACCGTCAACAACCTCTGCTTCATCCAGCAGAAGCATGCTGTTCCGGTGCGGCAAAAGCGTCATCAGTTCTTCACGGTTCATATGCGTTCCTCCGTCAAAGTATTCCGGCTCGGTTCAGATCTTTTTGAATGCGATGCAGGCATTGTGTCCGCCGAAGCCGAGCGAGGTCGAAAGCGCCAGCGAGAGCGGTGTTTTCACAGCCGTATTCGGCGTGATGTTCAGATCGCACTCCGGATCTGCTTCTTTATAATTGATCGTCGGCGGGACGATGCCGTCCTCCAGCGCCTTGATCGCCGCAATCGCCTCGATTGCGCCCGCCGCGCCGAGCAGATGTCCCGTCATGGACTTGGTGGAGCTGACATGGATCTTGTACGCATCCGCACCGAATGCGTTTTTGATCGCCTGCGTTTCGGTCTTGTCGTTGAGCGGCGTGCTGGTGCCGTGCGCGTTCAGATAGATCTGCTCCGCCGGAACCTGCATATCTGCCTCTGCCAGACAGTCTGCAATCGCCTGCCCGGAGGCCTTCGCCTCACCGTCCGGCGCCGTCACATGGAATGCGTCGCAGGTGCTGCCGTAGCCGACGACCTCTGCATAGATCTTCGCGCCGCGGGCGACTGCGTGCTCATACTCCTCCAGCACGAGCGCGCCTGCGCCCTCACCCATGACAAAGCCGTTTCTGCGCTTGTCAAACGGGATGGACGCGCAGTCCGGATCGGTGCTGTCGGTCAGCGCCTGGCAGTTGATGAAGCCTGCCATTGCCAGCGGATGCAGTGCCGCATCGACGCCGCCTGCAATGATTGCATCGGCATAGCCGTGACGGATCGCGCGCATAGCCTCACCGATCGCGTTGGTACCGGTCGCACAGGCCGTCGTGATCTCGATGCACGGGCCCTTTGCCTGCATCTGAATGGCGATCATGCCGGCCGCCATATTGGAGATCATCTTCGTGATAAAGAACGGGGACACTCTGGCCGGGCCTCTGTTCAGGAAGGTATTGTGCTCATTGACAAAAGTTTCAAAGCCGCCGATGCCGCTGCCGTAATAGACGCCGAAGCGCTCCGGCGCGATCTGCTCTTTGATGCCGGAATCCTCGACCGCCTGCATGGCCGCGGCGAGTGCATACTGCTGATAGCGGTCGGTCTGGCGGACGGTCTTTGCATCGAGGAACTGCTTCGGATCAAAGTCCTTGACCTCCGCGCCGAGCTTCGCCTTCAGCTCTGACGTATCAAACCGCGTGATCGGCGCAATGCCGTTTCTGCCGTTTTTCAGACTGTCCCAGAAGGACGCGGCATCATTGCCGACCGGCGTCACTGCGCCGAGTCCGGTCACAACAACTCTCTTGCTCATGTTTTTACTCCTTGTGGAATCGCAGACGCAGCGAATGAAGCGTTGCTCAATCGGAATG
>JAFZBC010000021.1:0-2636 GCA_017561965.1 Oscillospiraceae bacterium | reverse complement strand
TTTGCCATATTCGTATCCGTCACAAAGACTGCGCCGTTTTCAATCGTCTGCATGGCAATGTCCATGACATCCGGCGAAAAATACAGACTGTCCAGATAATCAAAATCCGCGGTCGTATGAATAACGCGCATGACAACAGGTTTTATCTCCGGCGGGATTTCACGGTCCAGCTCTGATTCAATAATGGCGAAGCTGCGCTGCTCAATCTCGGCAGGCAGCACATATTCGAGCTTCATACGCCGTCCTCCATGATCTGATAAATTGCTGCAATATCCAGATTCTGCCGCACGGTATCCGCCAGCAGATCCAGCTGCGCTTCGCGGTGCGTCCGGCGGTCATCTGCGCTGCCGGAATATTCGAGCCCGCGCTGCCGGTACAGCGCACGGATCAGCGCACCGGAAACCGCCGCACTGTCAAATACGCCGTGAATATAGCATCCGGCAACATTGCCGCAGTATGCACCGCCGCAGTCGGTCAGCAGCGCCGCAGCGCCGTCCGTTTCGCCCATGTGGACCTCGTAGCCGGAAAAAGCCGCGCCGGAGAGGCATCCGAAAAAGCCGTTCAGTTGGCGGAAGTGTCCCGCTGTCCGGGTCTGTGTTTTCTCTGTGCGGAAGACCGTCCGGCAGGGGAGCAGTCCGAGCCCGGATACCGTGCCGCCGCCTTCGGCATGCTCCGGATCGGCGATTTCCGTGCCGAGCATCTGGTAGCCGCCGCAGATGCCGAATACCGGGAGTCCGCGCTTTGCATATGCGGTGACCGTACGGTCTATGCCGGTTTCCCGCATCCATTGCAGATCTGCTGCGGTGTTTTTGGTGCCCGGCAGGATCAGCAGATCGGGATTCCCGAGCTGTTCCGCTGCGGATACATACCGGACAGATACGCTGGAAAACTGCGAGAATACATCCATATCCGAAAAGTTGGAGATGCGCGGGAGCCGGATCACCGCAATGTCGATGATGCCGGTATTCTGCGTTTTTGCAAGGCGGTTCGAGAGGCTGTCCTCGTCCTCCAGATCATGCCGGAGATACGGCACGACGCCGAGCACCGGCAGGCCGCTTTTTTGCTCCAGAATTGCGACACCGTCCTGAAAGAGCCTGCGGTCGCCGCGGAACTGATTGACAATCAGCCCCCTGACGAGCGCCTGCTCCTGCGGCTCCAGCAGTGCGTATGTGCCGAGCAGCTGCGCAAAAACGCCGCCGCAGTCGATGTTTCCGGTGAGCAGCACGGGGATCCGCAGCATCTCCGCGAGCCCCATGTTGACGATGTCGTCCCGCTTCAGATTGAGCTCTGCGGGGCTGCCCGCACCCTCCACAACGATGATGTCATACTGTGCCGCAAGCGTTTCAAATGCCTGCCGGATATCCGGGAGCAGCTCGGTCTTGCGCCGGAAATACTCCGCCGCGCGCATATGGCCGCGCACTCTGCCGTTGACGATCACCTGCGAGCCGAGGTCTGTGGTCGGCTTGAGCAGCACCGGGTTCATCAGCGCGGAGGGCTCGATGCCTGCGGCCTCCGCCTGCAATGCCTGTGCGCGCCCGATCTCCAGACCGTCCGGCGTGATATACGAATTGAGCGCCATGTTCTGCGATTTGAACGGCGCGACACGGCAGCCGTCCTGCCGGAAGATGCGGCAGAGCGCCGCTGTCAGCAGGCTTTTTCCGACACCGGACATCGTGCCCTGAATCATGATCGCCTTCATCCGCCGTACACCTCCCTGACCGCTGTGAGCAGCGTTTCGTTTTCTTCATGCGTGCGGACGGCGATCCGGAAATACGAATCCGATAAACCGTGAAAATCCGTGCATTTCCGCACGATGATACCACGCTGCTCCATCTGTTCCGCAAAATCCGCGGGTGCAGTCAGCAGCAGGAAATTGGCCGCGCCGGGAAACACACGGATGCCGGAATCCCGCAGCCCGTCAGCCAGAAATGCACGCTCCTGCGCGATATACTGCACAGTCTGCTGGATGCGTTCGGTGCATTGCAGCGCCGCGATGCCCGCCGCCTGCGCGGGGACAGACACACTCCAGAACTGCCCGGTATTGCGGAGCGTTTCTGCTGTTTCCGGGCTGCCGCAGAGCGCATAGCCGAGCCGCAGCCCCGGCATTGCAAACAGCTTTGTGAATGCGTGCAGAATGATGCCGTTTTCCCGCAGATACGGCCGCGGACTGTACGCTTCGGCATCCTTGCAAAAGCGCAGAAAGCACGCATCGCAGACAAGCAAAATATGCCTTTCTGCGCAGATTTCCGAGATATTCCGGAGCAGCGCAGGGGCAATCAGCTGTCCGGTCGGGTTATTCGGCGTGCAGAGGAAAAGGATCTCGGTATCGTCTGAGATTGCGGATAATATGCCTTCATCCGGCCGGAAATCCCGCGCCGGATCCAGCGGGTATTCCGTGATGCTGCACCCGTTTTGCATCAGCGCATGGGCGTATTCAGAAAACGTCGGCGCACAGAGCAGCGCATGGCGCGGCCGGAACGCGCTGACAATCCGGAAAATCAGATCTGCGGCGCCGTTCCCGCAGACAATCTGCGCGGGACTGCACGCTTCAAATTCCGCAATCGCCGCTGTTAGCGCGGTGCAGTGCGGATCGGGATACTGCGCGCAGTCCGCGGCGGATTCCGTGACGGCCCGGC
>JAFZBC010000156.1:0-2318 GCA_017561965.1 Oscillospiraceae bacterium | reverse complement strand
TGTGATTCGCTTCGATACAGAGGATGTCATCACGACCAGCGGTCACGGCAAGGACTCGGGCGGAAATGAAGGCGAAGGCTTCATCATTCCGTAATGTACTCGTTTGTATACAAAAAACCGGGCGGACAGGTTATTCCCTGTTCGCCCGGTTCTGTATGTTCCGAAGCGGCGCTTATCCGATCGGAAGGGGGATTGCGCCGATGTTGTTTACCGTGCCGACCGAAACGCAGTTGTCGCAGATCGCACGGAAATCCGTGCCGGGCTCTGCGTCCTGATTGTACTGACCGTCCACCATCAGCCGGATGCCGCCGCCTTCCAGTGCTGCAATCTCACGGTAGCTGTCACGGTAAATCATTCCTTCGGAGACCGTTCGGTTTCTGAGAATCCCGCCGCACGTACTGAGCGGGCAGCCCGGAAAATTGACATTGAAAATCTGTCCGGCAGAGGGCGGAAGGATGAGCAGCTCGGACAGGATCTCACGCAGAAAACGGTCTGCAACCTCATGGCAGGGAACTGCGTCCTCCGAGAGCGCAATTGCGCGGCAGCCTTGAAATGCGGCCTCAAACGCGGCTCCGGCCGTAGCGGAATACTGCAGATCGGAGGCAACATTGAAGCCGTAATTGATGCCGGAAAGCACGGTGTCCGGCTTTTGCGGCATCACATTGAGACTCCCCACGCGCACGCAGTCTGCGGGGGTACCGCTGCATGAGAACGCATGAACGCCTTTGACGGGGAATTCATGCGGATAAACATCAATGTGGCTGTGCAGGGTGATGCTGTGCGAGGCGGCGCTGCGCTGGCTGTCCGGCGCAACGACCCAGACCTCGCCGAATTCCTTTGCGGCGGCCGCAAGACGGATCAGACCGTCTGCGGTGATGCCGTCATCGTTTGTGATGAGGATACGCTGCATGGGCGTAAAGTCTCCTTCCGGTTGAGATTGCTGATTCCGGTGCTCCGGTTCTGCCTGTCGGTTACGGCGCTGCCGGAGGAATCGTAATCGCAGTCAGCAGCAGGCTGACATCCTTCAGTGTCAGCGTGCCGCTGCAGTCCAGATCAGCCATTCCGAGCGCCGAAGCGTCCAGTTCGCCGTCTGCAGGCGGCACCTCTGTCACGACGCGCAGGAGCAGAATGGCGTCCTCGCTGTCTGTTTTGCCGTCTGCATTCAGGTCACATGAAAACGGCACCGACGGATCGTTGGAACGGAGCGGGATGAAGATCCTGCCGTACTTTTTTGCGTAGGCTTCGGCGGTGCTGTCTTTGTATCCGTAGATGACCGCCGATTCCGGGATCTCGCCTGCGTTGTCCTGAATGCTGCAGCCGGGAGACGCAAAGACGATCGCGCGCAGATTGCCGCATCTGCTGACAGCACCGCTGCCGAGCGTTTCTGCCGAAGCAGGCACAACAATCCGCATCAGTTCAATTCTGTTCCGGAATGCATTGTCCGGAATCCCGCTTGCACCGTCACGGAATGTGACATCCAGTTCCGTTCCGGTTGTGCGGAAGGCATGTTGGCTGATGCTTTCAATGCCCTTGCCGATCGAAACGGATTTCAGAGCCGGACATTCCGCAAAGGCGCCCATGCTGTCAAACTGTCCGCATTGGATCTCTTTCAGGGAATCCGGCAGCGTGACGGTTTCAAGCGCAGAGCAGTAACGGAAGCATTCGCTGGGGATGATCGGTGTTCCTTCGCCGATACTGACCTCTTTCAGTTTTTCGCTGTCGTAAAACGCGCTTGCTCCGAGCGTGCAGCCGGGAAGGATCGCTTCCGTCAGGCCGGTATGGCGGAAAGCTTCGGCACCGATTTCCCTGAGCGATGCGGGGAAGACCGTTCCGGTGAGATTCGGGCAGTTGCGGAAGGCGCTGCTGCCGATGGATTCCAGCGTATCAGGCAGAATGACGGTTTTCAGTTCCGATCTGCCGTCAAAGGCGGATTCCGGAATCGCCGTGACACCTTCGCGGAAGGTGACCGCAAGGTCCGAGCCGGTTGTCCGGAAGGCGTATTGGCTGATGCTTTCAATGTCCTTGCCGATTGAAACGGATTTCAGAGCCGGACATTCCGCAAAGGCGCCCATGCTGTCAAACTGTCCGCATTGGATCTCTTTCAGGGAATCCGGCATCGTGACGGTTTCAAGCGCGGAGCAGTAGCGGAAGCACTCACTGGGAATGGTCAGCGTGCCTTCGCCGATACTGACCTCTTTCAGTTTTTCGCTGTCGTAAAACGCACTTGCTCCGAGCGTGCAGCCAGGAAGGATCGCTTCCGTCAGGCCGGTGTTGCGGAAGGCCGCCGCACCGATTTCCCTGAGCGATGCGGGGAAGAC
>JAFZBC010000155.1:0-2470 GCA_017561965.1 Oscillospiraceae bacterium | reverse complement strand
CTGCCGGGAGCGCCGCAGGCACCTCCGCGATCTCCGGGACGGTGACGCAGGCGACCGGCAGACCCATGCGCGCCGAGAGCGCTTCGCAAAGCGGCAGGCTCTCCGCGATCATCTCCGCGGTGGTTTCCATGCCGAGGTTCGTGTTGTTGACGAGATGCGTCAGCTTCATGCGGGATGCACGCTCAATGCCGCGCAGGAACTGTTCCGCGTCCTCCGGCGTGCGTGTCAGGTAGCGCCGGAATGACACGACGCCGAGCATGTCGAGCTCGCCGGTTTCCGCATAGCTGTTCAGCACATGGGAATACCGTCCCAGTGCGACTGCGCCGTCCTCGTCGCCGCCGACGTCGATAATGAGGTATCCCTCCGCAGCAGCCAGACCGCCGAGGTCAAACTGTACGCTCGGAATATCGACATTTGTATTCGCGTAATCCGGCGCACGCAGCGTAATGCCGCGCTTTTCAAATGCTTCCTTGAAATCCGCCGTCCGGAAGTACGGATTGACGAGGTCAAAATCCACGACAGTGACCTTTTCGCCCCTTGCGGCCAGCTCCAGCGCGAGTGCGACGGAAAAATTGGTTTTGCCGGAGCCGAAATGTCCGGTCACCACAATGATTTTTTTTGGCTGATACATGCCATGCTCCTTTCCGGCAGCAGCCGGTTCATGATAAACGCGTCCGCCGGGCGAACGCTTCTTCCTGAACTATTATAAGGGATTCCGCTGCTTTTGTCAACCCTCGCAGAAGTATCGCTGCGCGATGATTTATAATGGGCTCTGCCCGAACCCGCCAAAGGGATTCTATCCCTTTGGAATCCCGAAATGAATATTCTGGTTGCTTTCGATGCTGATATAACAAAACTTTTGATTCGGCGCGCCGCAAGCACTCATAAGCACCGCGAAAAGTCCGCTCCCCGGCAGTGTAAATGATTGCAGCCCGCAGCAGAAATCCATCTGCTGCGGGCTGCGGCCGGCTGTTCAGCTCCGGAGGTCCTCCTCACCACCAGAACGCGAACGGCCAGTCTGTATAGGGTGCGTCATTCTGCTGTCCATTCCCGCTGCTGCGCGGAGATTCTCCGAAGGGAATGAACCCCTCTGCGGGCGCTGTTTCTGTCTGCACCGGCGCCGCAGTGGTTGTTGTCGTCACTGTGGTTTCTGACGGGTCAGGCTCCGGCAGCGTGCCCTCCTCCTGCACTGCTGCCGGCTCCGTATCCGCCTCGCTGACCGCGAATACGACCGTATACTCCTTCGTGACCTCCTGCCCGGACAGCCAGCTGCGTATGACTGTCTGTGCATTTTCGGTTGTCAGGCGGTCGAATTCCCGGTCTTTCACGACCTTATCGCAAATATCCTGCTTGATATTCCGGAGCATCACAGTATAATCCTCGATGCTGGATGAACGGAATATCGAGCTTCTTACATCGTAATACTGAATGGAGTCCTCGTCCAGATCATGGGAGAGGATCTCCGCCTGCGGCAGCGCCGCAAAGATCTGCTTTCGTTCGGGATCGACCGTGTACGCGATCGCGTCCGGATCAATGCCCATGCAGATGGTTCCGTCATAGGTCAGAACGACGGCTTCTGTCGTGAACGGCACTTTTTTGCCGAACATCTCGTTGTGCGTTTCGTAGCTGTCAGAATCCGTGTAGCAGTAGGTCATCTTCAGCAGCGGCTCAGCCGGCTGAAGCAGTTCCCGCACGGTGTCCGCATCGGGCGGCAGCGGCTCTGCGACTGTTTCCGGCTCGGCAGGCTCCTCCGGTTCGGGAAGCGCCTCCGCGACCGGCAGTTCCGCCGGTGCAGCCGGTGTCTTTGCAGGCAGTGCCTTGCCCTGTACGGCGATCTTCATGAGCAGCGCCCCTCCGACCGCGCAGCCGACAATCAGACTGCACAGAGAGTACAGCACGATGCGTGCAAGCTCACTTTTCTGTTCGTTGCGCATGGCATATTCCTTTCCCGCAAGGGTTCCGCTTGGTTTTTTACAGTATAGCACAGTTTTCTCCCTGCGTCAAGGATTTTCGCCGGATTGTGACCGTTCTGCAATCATCCGCCCGAAAGAATTACAAAAAGGTGACAAACCGGGCAGTGCCCGGCGGGCAGCGCCCGCTGGCGATTCCCTCCGGGGACATTTGGCGAAGCTCCCCCAATTTATCAAGTACACGCCGCTAAACGCGGCTTCTGTTAGGCTGCTTCTCCCCACAAATGGAACTGAGCGCACAGAGGGGAGAGGATAAGGAAAGAGGGAGCGCGAGGGGGAGAACCTTAAGGAGAGGGGAGATCGGAACGGAGCGAAGCGAAGTGACGACTTCCCTCGCCTTGTGGTTCTTCCCCTCGCATTCGCGCCCCGCGCCCAGCGAAAATATACAACGGACAAAAGGATAAAGAGAGGATGCCTAAAAAATTATTGCCTCTCCCATCCAGCATCATTTGAAAATATAAGATCATTTCTCCCCACGGAACGGGGGTGACAACCCAGGG
>JAFZBC010000154.1:0-2458 GCA_017561965.1 Oscillospiraceae bacterium | reverse complement strand
TTTCCTGCTCCTCCTGTGCGATGCCCTTGGTGCAGTCAAAATCCTCCGGCGGAGAGAACGAAAGCATCGCAGAAATGCGCGTCGCAATGAAATCCTCCGCCTCAAAATACACATCCAGATAGATATAATCGCCGTCCGGCGCAGAATAGGAATAGATCACGCGGTCGTCGATCGCGTCCTGATAAGCCTGCTGAAAATCCTGCTCCGTGATGCCGAGCGCTTTTCCGGCGAGCATCCGAAAATCCGGAAACGGCAGGCAGGTATGCCCCTCCAGCGCGGCTGTTTCCAGCAGCCAGCGGAAACCCGCAAGGATCCGCTTCGGGGAGTTGGCCGGGATTTCCAGATCCGCAGCGACCTTCTCCGCGGTACGGAATTCCAGTCCGATGCCCGCGCCGCAAAGCCGGAACGGGTTATCCTGAATGACCTCCCATGCTGCCGCCCCCCAGCGCCGGTAGGCCTGCATCGCGGCGGACGCGGAAATCCCGTAGGTCTGGAGCTTGCCCATGAGCGCACGCAGACCGAAAATCTGCTGTGCGGACTCCGCAATTTCCTCACATTTCTGCGGCGAAATGCCTTTGATCCGGCAGAGCTTTTCCGGTTCCTTTTCAATGATCTGCAAAGTGAATTCCCCGAATTCCGCGACGATGCGCTTTGCAAGCGCCTTGCCGATGCCGCGGATGACGCCGCTTGCAAGATAGCGTTCAATATTGACAACGGTCGAGGGGAGCGCGCGCACGCAGCTGTCCGCACGGAACTGCTGTCCGAACCGCGGGTGCGTGACGAAGCTGCCGGTCAGCTCCAGCTCCTCGCCGGGCTCCAGGCGTCCAAGCTCCCCGACGACGGTGATGATGGCCTCCTCCGTTTCCAGATCGGCAACGACGTAGCCGGTGTCCTCGTTATAAAACATCACGTCATCGACCGTTCCGCGCATCGCCTGTACCATTTTCGGCTGCATCCTGCCGCCTCCTCTTTCCATCATGTTCATATATTGTTATTATACCCCTTTTTCGGGTGAATTGTCAACTCCCCTGATTGCACAGCACAAACGCGCGGGGACCCGGCCAAACCGGATCCCCGCGCGCTGTTTCTGATTCAGTTGAGAGGGGGATTACGAAACCGTGTGGACGGTGACCGTATTGCCTGCGGTGAACGTGCCGCCGTCCGTGCCGCCGGAATAATCGCTGTAAATGTAATGGTCGCCGCCGGATCCGGTGCCGCCGTAGCTGACCTGATACTCACCGTTCGGGAGCAGGTTCGGGCCGGAGTACAGCACATACTTATAGCTGTTCGGAGAGCTCATCGTAAAGAGCGTATTGCCGCCGCTCTTCACATTGACGGCAGATTCACCCGCCTGTGCATTCGAGAACACAATGCCGACAACATTGGCCGTTGTGGTGGAAGCATCCGGCATCGAGCAGGTATTGCCGATGGCCCAGAAGGTTCCGCCGGTCACCGTCAGTGCGTCACCGCACGCGATTGCGCCCTTTTCCTCACGGACACCGCCGATAAAGACCGACGATCCGCCCATGATATTGATAAAGCCGCGTGTCTTCATGCCGTTTGTGCCGCCGTTGCAGAACATCGTGCCGCCGTAGATCTCAATGGCGTCATTGGAGTGCAGGCAGGACTTCGCTGCCGTAATATTGATATTGCCGCCCTTGACCTGAATATCATCGTCACTGTGAATGCCGTGTGCATAAACGCCGGTGATGTTGAGCTCGCCCTCGCCCTTGAGCACCACGGTATCCTCAGAGTAGATCGCGCCGTGATCCGCATCATGCGTACCGCCGTCCTGGATAGAATTGACCGTACCCGGCATGCTCTCCAGCGTCACCTTTTTGGCTGCCTGGCAGTTGATCGCAGAGCCCGCCTTGTTGGTGATGCTGCAATTATTCAGGAACAGCTTGACTTTCTTCTTATCGGTTTCAATATAGATCTGGCCGTTCTCCAGCTCACCGGAGATTTCATAATGGCCGCCCTTGGAAATCGTGATCTTACTGCCGCTGACCGAAATGCCCTCGCCGGAATACTTGGCACTGGATCCGTTCAGCTGGATGTACTTCATCGGCTTCTCCTCGTCGCCGTCATCCTCATCGGGGTCGCCGTCATCGGGCGCGGACGTATCGCCTGCCTTGCTGTTGCCGCCCTGATTCTGCTGGCCGCCGGTGTTGTTATTCTTGTTCTCCGCCTTGCTGTCGGCGCTGCCCTTGTCGTCCGCGCTCGACGCATCCCCGCTGTCCGCAGACGTATCCTTGCCGGAGGCCTCCGCCTTGCTGTCGGACTTGGAATCCTTGGAGTCCTTGGAATCCTTGGAGTCCTTGGAATCCTTGGAGCTCTTGGAATCCTTGGAGCTCTTGGAATCCGCCGAGGACTTGGCGTCCTTCGATCCCTCAGAATCGGACGAAGCCGCAGAACCCTTCTCAGAACTTTCGTCCTCGTTTTCGGTTTTATCCTGAGA
>JAFZBC010000153.1:0-2366 GCA_017561965.1 Oscillospiraceae bacterium | reverse complement strand
TCCCCTGATCCCCTCGATGAGGGGATCAGGGGATTTGATATGGGATTCCAAAGGGTCAATGACCCTTTGGCGGGAGTCTGAGGGCAGAGCCCTCAGAACGCCCCCCGACTGTACCGTCAGATCACGGTGCGTCAGAGGGGACGGGCGGGTTGATCGCGCGCTGCGGCAGGGCAAAGACGATCAGCGTACCGACGGCAAGCACCAGCGTCACTGCGACGCCGCCCTCGGGGCCGAATTCGCCGCCGTTGAGCCATGTATGCGTGCCGGTCTGCGTGAAGCGGAAGAATGTTTCCTGCACCTCTATGCCGCTGACCCTGAGCCCGAAGACATTGCCCTGCGCCATATTCCAGAACGAATGCAGGGCTGCCACGCCCCAGATGCTGTCCGTGCGCAGAAAGTACAGCGCGGCGAAGATGCCGAACAGTGTCAGATTGACGATCGCGAGAACAGAGATGCCGTCATTCAGCAGATGCGCACAGGAAAAGATCAGTGAGCTGATGCAGACAGCCGCCGCGGGCTTCAGATGCGTTCCCGCGGACATCATGAAGAATCCGCGGAAGGTCAGCTCCTCGCTGAATCCCTGTATCATCCAGCCGCCGGTGAACAGCAGCAGATTTCCCCACGGCATTCTTCTGATCAGATCGGCGGATGCCGTCCAGCCGGCGGGATACACGCCGCCGCCCAGCCAGATCAGCATCACGGCTGCACCAAGCATACCGACGCCGACAACTGCACCAAGCAGATAATCCCGCACGATCCGGTGCTTCGAGAGCCCCATCGTGCGGATTTTTCTGCGCTCAGCCACACCGCAGCACACAAAGCAAAGCACAACACACGGAAGCGTGAAATACAGCATCAGAATCAGAGACGCCGAACCGGATAACGTCCCGTGCAGATGCAGAACGTATTCAGAAAAGTGCATCAGTCCGGCGAACAGGATAACCTGTATCATCAGATCCGTGAACAGGAACAGAAGAAAGCAGAGAATCAGCAGCACCGGCTCCTGAATAACGCGCGCACGGGGATCCGTTCGGATCCGGTCAAAGATCGGCTCTGTCTCCCGGAGCGAAACAGTTTTCATATCAGCCCGCACCTGCGCATCAGTCCATGATGGATGCCATCGCCTGCTGGACCGCCTGCTTTGCGGCACGCGGCGACCTGCCGCCTGCACGCACGGCGAATGCCTCGGCTTCCGCGCAGAGCGTATCTGTATCCAGCGGCAGCTCCGAAAGATCGGCAAGAGACTGCACAATGCTGAGATATTCCTCTTTGTCCGGTGCGGCAAAATGCACGCGCAGACCGAATCTTGCAGCCAGCGAAATGCGCTCCTGCACCTCTTCATCCCCGACAGTCTCGCCGGCATCCGGCATCGGAACAAGCTGCGACAGATTGCTCGTCGCATAGATTACGGCATTTTTCGGCATCGCGGTGACAGCTCCCTCAAGAATCGCTTTCAGCGCGCTGAAGCTGCCGTCGCCGGAATGGAATGACAGATCATCGATGAACAGTATGAATTTCAGCGGATTGCCGTAGATGCTGTCCCAGACAGCCGGCAGACCGCGCAGCTGTTCCTTGGTGATCTGAATCAGCCGCAGGCCTTCATCGGCATATTCATTGACGATCGCTTTGACGGTCGAGGATTTGCCTGTGCCGGTGTCGCCGCAGAGCAGAACATTCTGCGCGGGTTTTCCCTCCAGCAGCGCGATCGTATTGCGGATGACGGCGCCGCGCTCCTCCTCATAGCCGAAGAGCTGACTGAGCCGCACCGGATCCGGATGCGCAGCGGGAACAGTTCTGCCGCGGTCCACAGTGAAGACAGAGCTTTTGGCATAGTGTCCGTAGCCGAATTTGTGCAGCGTATCGAGCCGCGTGAAAAACGCCTCTGCAAAGTCAATGTCCGAGATCTTCCACTCCGGCAGCGGTCCGTAATAGGAAATCTCCTTCATCAGCTCCACCGGCTTGAGATGTGCCAGCCGCTCAATGATGCCAAGCTCATTGCGTACACAGGCATAAAGGATATCATCCGGCTTTTCGCCGTTTGCAATGAGACGTACGAAGAAATTGTCATCGCGCAGCACCAGATCCAGCAGGTATTCTGTCAGATTCATGTTCTGCGGAAAGAGCCGCGACGTGAATTCCGCATATTGCCGGAGCTGGATGATCGGGTCGGTCGTTTCAATATCCAGCAGCGGGCGAAGCGGCACAACCACCGGATCTGTGAGAATGTGCCGGAATACGATCAGAGAATTGAGCGAGAGATCCAGCTCCTGTAATTTCTTGTTGCGCATCATTTGAATCATCCTCCGTTCATTTTATCCTGTACCCCGCAGCAAACCGGAGTTTACAGGCATTTCTGAGGGACTATG
>JAFZBC010000152.1:0-2038 GCA_017561965.1 Oscillospiraceae bacterium | reverse complement strand
GTCATCCGTGCAGCGGGCATCGCAGAAAAGCCGCGTATATACGCGCAGAACATTGCCGTCCACGGCAGGCTCCGGCAGATCGAAGCAGATGGAGCCGATTGCACCGGCGGTGTAATCCCCGATGCCTGCCAGCGAGCGGATCTCCTCGTAGCTTCGCGGAAATTCTCCGTCGAACCGTTCTGTGATCTGCTGCGCCGCCTTTTGCAGGTTGCGGGCTCTGCTGTAATAACCGAGGCCCTCCCACAGCTTCATCAGCGCGTCGTGATCGCATGTGCTGAGTGCCTGAATATCCGGCAGTGCAGCCAGAAACCGCGCATAATAAGGCTTGACCGCCTCTACTCTTGTCTGCTGGAGCATGATCTCCGAGAGCCAGACGCGGTACGGTTCGCGGTTCCTGCGCCACGGCAGATCGCGGGCGTTTTCCGCAAACCATTCGAGCAGCGGCGGTACAATACGGTTTTGTTGTTCCCTGGTATCCATTTTGTTCATCTTTCAATCAGAACCACTGACCGGGCTTCCGGATCATATAATCCGCACCGAGTTCTGCTTTCATCTTTTCATACAGCACGTCTGCCCGTGCGCTGAGCTTCTGTATCTGCTCCGGCGGAACGTCCGGCCGTTCATAGGGTTTGTCCGGATTCCGGAACTGCTCATAATCCTGATACAATGCACGGATCGCCGCCGCAGTGTCCGAAGACAGCGGCAGCACCCCCGGCATCACCCGGTATCCGAACTGTTTCTCTGCGGCACAGTTCAGGCTGAAAAAGTACCCTTTATCCGGATGAAACTGGATGATATAGAACGGTGTATGCAGCTCGCCGCGGGTGTGGCGGTATTCATCGACCGCTGTCCAGAGCAGTGCCTGCGGGCTCATGCCTTTGGATTCGGCATATGCTTTCAGATCACGGATCGCGTCCGGCGTGCTGCGCAGCTCGATCATCTCGGTTTCTGCCTCAGATTTCGCACGCACTTCTTCCTCAATACGGATCTCTTCGCAGACACGCAGGACATATTCCCCGAACGTATCCTCGTCAAACCAGCCGCTTTTTTTGTCGATCTCGTAAAGCTGCTGAAAGCCGTAATGCCCGATCAGAAAATACCAGCCGTCCGCAGTGATCCTTGCTTCATAGATCTGACAGAGATCAAAAACACTTTCCAGCGTTTTCGGATCCTTCAATTCCTCCGCAGTGTATTCCCGGTAGTTTCCGCACGGTGCACACGGATAGCAGTAATATGCAAGCTCTTTCATTGATCAGATATTATACAGGATCTCGGAGTACGGCGGGAACGGCCACTGATCCTGCGGGATCAGCAGCTCCAGCGCATCCGCGGTCGTGCGCAGGCGTTCCATGGCCGGAACGACCAGCTTTCGGTATGCCTTTGCCTTTTCAACAGCGGTCTGCTCTCTGCCCGCAAGCGAAATCTGCTCGCGGAGATCCTCGATCGCCTCAAACAGTCCGGCGGTCAGGTCGCTGATCTCGCAGACCAGTGCATCCTCGACGGCAGTGCTGACGTTGAGCGACGGAGAGAGCTGATTCTTTGCATTCACAGCATCACAGAGCTGCTTTGTATAGGAAATGCAGACCGGCATGATCTTCTTGCGCGCGATATCAAGCATGGTGCGCGCCTCGATGCAGACGATCTTGCTGTAATTGTCGAGCAGAATCTCCTTGCGGGATGTGATTTCCGCACGGCTGAGGACGTTCATCTCCTCAAAAATGGCGACAAATTCCGGACGGTCATACTGCATCAGCGATTCGACCGTGGACGGATAATTCGGCAGACCGCGGCGCTTGCACTCGGCAAACCATTCATCGCCGTAGCCGTTTCCGTTGAAGATGATATCCTTGGTTTCGCGGATCGTGCGGACGAGCAGCTCATGCAGCGCGGTATTGAAATCCTCCGCCTTTTCCAGCTCATCGCAGAACGCGGTGACCTCGTGCGAGAAGATCGTGTTCATCACGAAGTTGAAGCAGGAAATCGAATCCGCCGCACCGAGCATACGGAATTCAAACTTGTTTCCGGTGAAGGCCATCGG
>JAFZBC010000151.1:0-5172 GCA_017561965.1 Oscillospiraceae bacterium | reverse complement strand
GTCATCATCCGTCCGGCGTTTACGCTCGGCGGAACAGGCGGCGGCATCGCGGAAACAGCTGATGAATTCGACAATATTGCGGAGAACGGCCTGCGCCTCTCCCCGATTCATCAGATCCTTGTGGAGCGCTGCATCGCCGGCTGGAAGGAGATCGAATTTGAGATCATCCGCGATGCAGACGGCAACAAGATCACGGTCTGTTCGATGGAGAATTTCGATCCGGTCGGCATTCACACCGGCGATTCGATTGTCATTGCACCGGCAGTCACGCTCTCGGATAAGGAGTATCAGATGCTGCGCACTGCCGCACTGAAAATTGCGGAGGTGCTGAAAATCGAGGGCGGCTGCAACTGTCAGTTCGCCCTGAATCCGGATTCGTTTGAATACGCGGTGATCGAAGTCAATCCGCGTGTATCGCGTTCCTCCGCGCTGGCATCGAAAGCGACCGGCTATCCGATTGCAAAGGTCGCCGCAAAGATTGCCGTCGGTTACCGTTTATATGAGATCGCAAATAAAGTCACCGGCAAAACAACCGCTGCATTCGAGCCGGCATTGGACTATGTTGCGGTAAAGATGCCGAAGTTCCCGTTTGAAAAATTTGCGGGCGCATCGCACCGGCTCGGTACACAGATGAAGGCGACCGGCGAGGTCATGGCCATTTCCGATACGTTTGAATCAGCGCTGCTGAAAGCGCTGCGCGGCGCAGAGGTCAAGCACAGTGCGCTGCTCGTCCGGGCGCTGCGTGACGTTTCTGATGATGCACTGCGGGAGCACCTGATCCATGCGGACGATATCCGTCTGTTTGCTGTTTCAGAGGCATTCCGCCGCGGCATGACAGTCGATGAAATTCACGTATTATCGAAGATTGACGCATGGTTTCTCAGTAAAATCGAAAAGCTGATCCGCATGGAATGCAAGCTGGAAACCGAGCCGATGACCGCGGAAACATACCGCGCAGCAAAGCGCTTCGGATATCCGGATGCGACGATCAAAGCGATTTCCGATCTCGATCTGCCTGAAAAGCGGATCCGTCCGGTATACCGCATGGTCGATACCTGTGCCGGTGAATTTGCGGCAGAAACGCCCTATTTCTATGGCGTTTACCAGCCGGACGCAATGCCGGAATCAAACGAAGCTGCGCACTTTCTCGCAGGAAAGCCGCACAAAACGGTCGTCGTGCTCGGCAGCGGTCCGATCCGCATCGGGCAGGGCATTGAGTTCGATTATTCCGCGGTGCATTGCGTGCAGGTGCTGAAGCAGGCGGGCTATGAGGTCGTGCTGATCAACAACAACCCCGAAACCGTTTCGACGGATTTCGACACCGCAGACCGCCTGTATTTTGAGCCGCTGACGCCCGAGGATGTGCTCTCGGTTCTGGCATTGGAACAGCCTGTCGGCGTTGTGACGGCCTTCGGCGGCCAGACGGCCATCCGCCTTGCGCGCACGATCGAAGAAGCAGGCTACAAGCTGCTCGGCGCGACAGCGGACAGCATCGACCTTGCAGAGGACAGAGAACGCTTTGATGCACTGCTGGAATCGCTGCAAATCGAGCGCCCGCGCGGCTGCACGGTCAACACACTGGACGAAGCTGCGGAAGCCGTGAAAACGCTCGGTCTTCCGGTTCTGGTGCGCCCGTCCTATGTGCTCGGCGGTCAGAATATGAATATCGCATTCGAGGAAAGCGACGTATCTGCGTTCATGCAGAACATTCTTGACGGCGGCATCGACAACCCCGTCCTGATCGACCAGTATATCCGCGGCACGGAGATCGAGGTCGATGCGATCTGTGACGGCACCGACATTCTGATCCCCGGCATCATGGAACATATCGAGCGCACGGGCGTGCATTCCGGCGATTCCATCGCGATTTGTCCGCCGGTACATATTGATGATGATATGCGGAAGAAGATCCTCACAGATACAAAGAAGATCTGCCTGGGACTGCACGCGGTCGGCCTGATCAATCTGCAATATATCGTCAAAGGGCAGTCGCTCTATGTGATCGAGGTCAACCCGCGCGCATCGAGAACCGTCCCGTTCATGAGCAAGCTGACCGGTCTGCCGCTCTGCGACTGCGCAATGCGCGTCTGCCTGGGCGAGCGGCTCTGCGAAATGGAATACGGCACGGGCTACTACAAAACGCCTCCCTTTACCGCAGTCAAGGTGCCTGTTTTCTCGTTCCAGAAAATCGGCGGCGAATCGCAGCTGGGCCCCGAAATGAAATCGACCGGCGAGGTCATCGGCATCGGCAAAACGCTGACCGAAGCACTCTATAAGGGCCTGCGCGCGGCGGGCTACCGGCTGGAAGAAAACGGAAAGAAAAAGAACGGTGTTCTTCTGACGGTCTGCGATGCGGATAAACCGGATATCGTTGAAATTGCGCGGAAATTCGCAAGACTTGATTTCAAATTGTACGCGACCGGCGGCACGGCCGAGGCGCTTTCCCGCGCAGGACTCAGCGTGCATGTGCTGCAAAAGCTGCACTCCGGCGACAACGAAACATTCACGCTCATGGAAAACGGAACCATCCGCTACATTGTTTCCACGGACGCGAATGCCCGCATGGCCGCACGCGACGGCGCGAAGATCCGGAAAAAGGCGGTGGAGCTCGGCATCCCCTGCCTGACCTGCACTGATACCGCAATGGCCGTTGCAAACTGCCTGCACACCGGCTATCGGGATTCCAATGTGGAGCTGATGAATATGAATTCTCTGCGAACAGCCAAGCGCCGCATACCGTTTGTGAAAATGCACGGCTGCGGCAATGATTATATCTATGTCAACTGCATGGAAAAGCGCATATCTGCGCCGGAATCGCTCAGCGTCCAGCTCTCCGACCGGCATTTCGGCATCGGCGGTGACGGCCTTGTCCTGATCGAAAGCTCCGACTGCGCAGACGCAAGAATGCGGATGTTCAATCTTGACGGCAGCGAGGGCAATATGTGCGGCAACGCGATCCGCTGCGTCGCAAAATATCTCTACGACAACGGCATCTGCCCGAAAAAGGACATTGTCATCGAAACGAAGAGCGGTCTGCGGACCGTGACCGTCACGACACAGAACGGCGTCGTCACACGCGCATCCGTCGATATGGGCAAGGCGATTTTCGATACCAAACGGATTCCGGTGCAGTACGGAGAAGCCGAAATGATCGCAAAGCCGCTGACCGTCAGCGGCAAAGAATACACGGTCACCTGCGTGTCGATGGGCAATCCGCACTGTGTTGTGTTCGGGGATAATCCCGAGCTGCTCGACCTTGCGGCAATCGGCCCGGAGTTTGAGCATCACAAAGCATTCCCGGAGCAGGTCAACACGGAATTTGTACAGGTGATCGACGAGCACACGCTGCGGATGCGCGTCTGGGAGCGCGGCTCCGGCGAAACAATGGCCTGCGGCACAGGTGCCTGCGCGACCGTCGCGGCGGCGGTGAAAAACGGCTTCTGCAAGCCGGATACCGACGTTACGGTTCACCTGAACGGCGGTGATCTGGTCATCCGCTATACCGAGGATACGGTCATCATGACGGGCGAGGCCGTGCTGATTTTCAGCGGAGAAATTGAAGTATAAGAGGTATGATACCATGAAAGTCAATCAACATGCATTAGAGCTGGAACAGAATTATCTGTTTTCAGAGGTCGCAAAGCGCATCCGCGCGTTTCAGGCAGAGAATCCGGAGCGCGAATTATTAAAGCTCAGCATCGGCGATGTGACGCGGCCGCTGGCAAAGATCATCACGGACGAAATGAAGGCCGCTGCCGAGGATATGTCCCATGCGGAAACCTTTCACGGCTACGGCGCCGAGCAGGGCGAGCCGTTCCTGCGTGAGGCAATCGCTGCGTATTACCACAAGCGCGGCATTGCAGTTGCCGCAGAGGATGTGTTCATCAGCGACGGCGCAAAATGCGACCTCGGCAATCTCTGCGACCTGTTCGGCGCAGACAATACCGTGCTGCTGCCGAATCCGGTGTATCCGGTCTATTACGACACAAGCATCATGTCCGGCCGCCGCGTGATCTTTGCGGACGGCACAAAGGAAAACGGATTCCTGCCGATGCCGGATCCGTCCGTCCGTGCGGACATCATCTACCTCTGCTCCCCGAACAACCCGACCGGCGCGGTGTATACAAAAGAACAGCTTGCACAGTGGATCGCATACGCAAAGCAGAACGGTGCGCTGATCCTGTTTGACGCGGCGTATGAAGCATATATCCGTGATCCGGAGCTGCCGCACAGCATCTTTGAGATCGAGGGCGCGGAAACCTGCGCGATTGAGATCAATTCCCTCTCGAAAACAGCCGGCTTCACCGGTGTCCGCTGCGGCTGGACGGTCGTTCCGCGCATGCTGCAATTTGAAGCCTCTCTGCATGACATGTGGTTCCGCCGCATGGCGACGAAGTACAACGGCACCTCGTATATCATCCAGCGCGCTGCTGCAAAGGTGTTCACAGAGGAAGGCCTTTGTGCCGTTCATGCGGATATTGACTACTATATGGAGAATGCACGCATCATCAAGGCGGCACTGACAAAGGCCGGAATCCACTCTGTCGGCGGTGAGAATGCGCCGTATGTCTGGATGGAAACACCGGATCACAGAGATTCGTGGGATTATTTTGATTATCTGCTGCATACCTTCGGCATCGCCGGAACGCCGGGTGTCGGCTTCGGCACGGCCGGTCAGGGATGGCTGCGGTTCTCATCGTTCGGTACGCGGGAAACAGTTGTAAAGGCCGCGGCATATCTGGCTGAACTGTAACCGGCAGCGGCAGTTTTGTTTGCATACCGCTTCGGCGGGCGTTCGCCTGCCGCACATTTGTAAGGAACAGGAGCATCAGTGTTATGAAGAAAACACCGTTTATCACAAAAACGCAGGCAGAGGAAATTGCAGCGCAGTATCCGACGCCGTTTCATATCTACGACGAGCGCGGCATCCGTGAAAATGCGCGCCTCGTAAAGCAGGCATTCGCATGGAACAAAGGCTTCCGCGAATATTTTGCCGTCAAGGCAACGCCGAATCCGTTTATTCTGAAAATCTTGCAGGAGGAGGGCTGCGGCGTGGACTGCTCCTCGCTGACGGAGCTGCAAATGGCGGATGCCTGCGGCTTTTCCGGCAGCGACATCATGTTTTCGTCGAATGTCACGCCCGCTGCGGATTATCAGCTTGCATATCAGCTC
>JAFZBC010000150.1:0-2394 GCA_017561965.1 Oscillospiraceae bacterium | reverse complement strand
GGCGGCACATCACTCTTCGCGGCCAGCGCCACCCAGCCTGCGGGCAGCAGCTTCATGCGGGAGCAGTCCAGATACGCAACCGCATCCGGGCAGAGCAGGGTCAGCAGCCGAAGCTGGAAATGCAGTGCCAGATCCGGCTGCATATCCTCAAACTGCGTGATACAGAGCACCATGCCCTCTGCCTGCTTGATCTGATCCAGCAGGCCGTCCGGGATCGGGCTTGCCGGACGGAATTCCTCCGGCGGCGGAACCTCCTGGCACACAAACAGAACCCGGTGAATATTGGCAGAGCCGTCGCCTTCGGCGATTTCCACCGCGATGACGCCCTGCGTTTCCTCGGCGGCACGCATCACGACCTTGAAGCGGCCGTCGGCGTCCAGGGTATCGCTGATGCTTTCCGCGGTGAGCACGTCGGGCAGCGCGGTGCAGACCGCACCGATGACCGACGGTGTCTGCTCCGCAAAGCAGCCGACCAGATCGACCGCCTCCTCGTCATAAGGCGCATCCTCTGCGTTCAGCGCATCCGTGCAGACGGTATTGCCGTTGCGGGCGTCAAATTTCTCCGCGAGCTCCTTTGCCTCCGCAAAGAAATAATCGCGCATCGCCGCTGCCTCATAGCGGTTGTCCGCACTCCAGAGCGGACATTCCCGCGGCATCACCATATGGAAGGATTCGACCTCCACGCGGGAGAACAGTCTGTATGCGCCCATTGCGAACTGCATCCGCATCCAGTGATTGCGGCAGTTTGCGTAATCGCGGACAGAGTGCCGGAAGATATTGATTCCGGTCTGCCGGTTGGTCAGGCTGTACAGATGCATCAGCGTTCCGATTTCATAAAGCATATCCATCCGGTGCCGCACCATCGGCCAGAGGCGCTTGCCGAGCTTATTCGCATCGGTATAGTCGCCGTGCCGGATATCATAGCGGATCCATGCGGCATAGGTCGTTTCCGGCACCTCGCCGCAGTGCATTTCACCGGAGAAGATCGGTTTGCCGATTTCCCGCGCCTCCTCCGGACGCTCCCGGAGCAGCGCGATGCGCACGTCATGGGAAAGCTCGCAGGCGTTGCAGTCCTTCAGCTCATCCGCGGGCAGGTCACGGTACTGACCGTATTCTTCGTCCGGCAGACGGTTGCCGGTCAGTTCCGACACATCCTCACGCTTGAAATAATAGGTGCGCAGTGATTTGCCCGCTGCCTCCAGACGGCGCCGGAACTCTGCGAAATACGAATCGATCTGCTCCAGAGAGATATGGTGGAACTTCGGCGCATTTTCGATCATATGCTTGAAGCACCACATCAGGCGCTCAAAGTTTTCATCATCGGCCTGCAATTCCTCATTGCGGTCGTAGAGCGCGATCATCTCCGGAAAAATGATCATCGCATCAACGTCGTCGCATTCAAATGTGGATTCGTTCAGGCAGCGCTCCCGGAACCGGAAGCTCCATTCGTCATCGTGTGCGGCATCCGCGGCGCGATAGGCCTTCTGGATCGCACGCAGGCGCGGCGCACCGTGCTCCATCGCCTGAAATTCTGCGATATACTGTTCTGCATCAAACATGCTTATGCTCCTTCGTTCTTCGGTTTCTGCGGGAACGGCTTATCGTATTCGTCCTGCAAAAAGTCCAGCATCTGCTGAAAGCCATCCTCCGAGATCTGGAAGTCCGCGTGGCCTTCCAGCTCGCCGCGCTCCTGCACGATCTCAAAACAGAGATCCTGCCGCCAGACGTCAATATGCAGCATACCGTCCGCGGGCTCTACGCGGTAGCGCAGATGCTTCCGGCTGCCGGAATGCACATTGCCGACCTCAAAATAAAACACCTTCGGGATATCAAACGCATTCCGCGGCTGATGCTCCTCCATGGCTCCGGCCTCCTTCAAAAGCGGAGCGCCCCCGCAGATGTTCCGGTCAGCGGAGCATTCCGGCGGGGGCGGCTCGTTTCAGTTTTTATTGTTCCACGACAATCGGGGAAGGCTCCGCGTTGAGCGCATCCTCAATCGCTGCATAGACGCTGAACAGATCCTGCGCACAGGCCTCCAGCTTATTGCAGATATGGGCATCCAGTCCGAGGGCTTCGCGCAGCTCGTTGAGCGCTCTGCGCTCTGCGGGATCCTCAAATTCGTCACAGATCGCAAAGGAATACAGCTCCATATAGACCTTGCGCTTGCTGACCTCATTCAGTTGCGCCATTGTATCGCGTGCAGCAGCGGCCGCCGCAGCGTCATAGGTAAATCCGCGCACACCGAGCGCCTCTGCATAATCGCTGAGCAGTGCGTCTTCCTCTGCTGTCACGACGCCGTCCTCCTCGATCATTTCAGAAGCAAGCGTCAGAAACGCTTCCGCCTCGATCCGTTCAAACTCATGCAAAAAAAGCACCGGAAATCCCATCCTTTCT
>JAFZBC010000149.1:0-1867 GCA_017561965.1 Oscillospiraceae bacterium | reverse complement strand
TTACAGCAGCCAGATCGCAGAACCCGGCAAGGAACTCCCGGTCAAGGTGACCGTATTCAACGACGGAACAACAGCAGCTGACAAGCTCACTCTGAGCATCACGAATGCGGCAGGCCGCGTGATCGCATCCGATACACAGGATGTCGCTCTGGCATCCGGCGCTTCCGCAGAGGTGACCTTTGCACCGGTGCTCCCGGCTGATTTCGAGGGCGCTGTCTATCAGATCAACGTCACTGCTGCTGGTGCAGACAGAACACCTGACAACAACAAGGCTGAACTGGATCTCTCCAAGACGGATCTTTCCGTGGAAGCGGAAGTCAGCTACGCGGGAGATACCACGCAGGTAACGATCTTTGTGAAGAACGAGAGCAATGTCCCGGCGGCTGCGATTGTACACATCAAGCCGAGATCTGCTGAGGAGGAAACGCTCACGCTGTTCTCCGAGGAGATTGCACCGCATACATCGGCCTACTGGCAGCTTGATTCCGTTGACATGCTCGGCGATAAGTACCATGACTTTGTTGATATCACTGTGACGTCGGATACGGCGGATGCAGATGAATCCAACAACTCCACCTGCGTGATCATTTCCAAGAGCGGTATGGATCCGTATTCCTGCGGCGACGTCAACCTTGACGGTGAGGTCGGTCTGGAGGATGCGGTGCTGGCACTGAAGTGCTACACCAGACAGGTTGCTCTGATGGATGATCTCGGCTTCTCCTCTACGCAGCGCCGCTGCGCAGACGTGAACAAGGACGGTTCTGTCGACATTACCGACGCAATGACGCTCCTGCGCTATTACGTCAACCGTGTGGCAGGCACTGTCACCGGCAGCTTTACGGAATACTTAGCACAAGAACAAAACGGAGGTGCGAAGCATGAATCCGAATAAGATGATTGCCTCCCGGAGCCTTCGCCGTTTTGCCGCAGCATTGACTGCTGCGGCAATGGCGGCATCCGCGATGCAGGTCACCGCAGCCGACTTCCCGCTTCATACCGAAGCGAAGTCCCTGACGGCGTCGGTCATCCGGTACGCTCCTACTGAGGAACCTGCCGCTCCTGCGGCAACAACTGCAAAACCCGCGGCGACTACCGCAAAGTCCGCAGCTACGACCGCAAAGCCCGCAGCTACGACTGCAAAGCCTGCGGCGACTACCGCAAAGCCTGCAGCGACTACCGCAAAGCCCGCAGCTACGACTGCAAAGCCTGCGGCGACTACCGCAAAGCCTGCGGTCACGACTGCAAAGCCTGCGGCGACCACTGCAAAGACCACGACGACGGCCGCCAATACCACTGTCACGCCCAAGTCTACGGTGACGGTTACCACTCAGGCACCGGCTCCGGTTGTGACAACCACGACCGCACCGTCGATTCATACTGATGAGGACACCGGCGCAGTGTACGAGATCCGCGACGGCAAGGCGTACATTACCAAATGGACGAGCAAGGAAGCGGATGTCGTGATTCCGGAGAAGCTGGGCGGCTATACGGTTGCCGGCTTCGACAGCTCGGCGTTCTCCAGCAGCAGCTACTATATCAAAACAATCAAGTTCCCGTCCGGCGTCAAGGAAATTCCGAATTACCTGCTTCGCTATTGCTATTATCTGGAAGAGGTAACACTGCCTGACGGTATCACCACGATCGGTGACAGTGCATTCAACAACTGCTACCGGATGACGTCTATCAACATTCCGAAGAGCTGCACAAAGATCGGAAACAGCGCATTTGCAAGCTGCAGCGCGCTGACGTCGATCACGATCCCGAGCGGCCTGACTGTGATCCCGGACTCTGCATTCAGCAATTCCGGCATCACTGAGCTTGTGATCCCGGACACCGTGACGGAGATCGGCAGCTCTGCGTTTTCCGG
>JAFZBC010000148.1:0-10922 GCA_017561965.1 Oscillospiraceae bacterium | reverse complement strand
GGTCTTTGCGGCGTTCAGCGGTTCGCACCAGGATGCCATCGCAAAGGGCATGCACTGGCGCAGCGAAACCGGCGATCCGCACTGGACGGTGCCGTATCTGCCGATTGACCCGAGCGATATCGGACGGACCTACGAAACGGACGTGATCCGGATCAACAGCCAGTCCGGCAAGGGCGGGATCGGATATATTCTGGAAACCAGATTCGGATACGATCTGCCCAGAAGAATGCGCGAGCGCGTCGGCTATCTGGTCAAGGGCATCTCCGACCAGAACCACAAGGAGCTCTCGCCGGATGAGGTCTACCTGATTTTCAAGCAGCATTATATCGACATCACGGCCCCGCTCAATCTCACCGATGTACATTATGTACAGCACAACGGCATTGAAGCGACCATTGATATTGAGTACAACGGCGTGACGGCGTCTGCAACGAACAGCGGCAACGGCCGTCTGGATGCCGTCAGCAATGCCGTCCGGTCGTATACCGGGCTGGATTATACGCTCAACACCTATTCCGAGCACGCGCTGGAGGTCGGCTCCACGTCCAAGGCGGTTTCCTATGTGGAGGTCGTGAACGGCAGTCAGGAGAGCTTCTGGGGCGTCGGCATCGACAATGATATTATGACATCGTCGGTCAAGGCATTTGTCAGCGCGATCAATAACATGCTGAACAAGCAGGGCTGAGGATGCGCAGCGCTGCGCCCGGAAGAAAGGATACTGTATGGGCATGACAATGACGCAGAAGATTCTTGCGGCACATGCAGGGCTCACTGCCGTGCGTGCAGGGGATCTGATTCTTGCAGAGCTCGATCTGGTGCTCGGCAATGATATTACGGCGCCGGTCGCAATCATGGCATTTGAGCATCTCGGAAAGACGGATGTGTTCGACCGCGGGAAAATCGCAATGGTCATGGATCATTTTGTGCCGAACAAGGATATCAAGGCGGCGGAGCAGTGCCGGATGTGCCGCGATTTTTGCAGCGAGCATGCCGTCACGCATTTCTACGACGTCGGAAAAATGGGTATTGAACATGCGCTGCTGCCGGAGCAGGGACTGATCACGGCGGGTGCCGCCGTGATCGGTGCGGATTCGCATACCTGCACCTACGGCGCTCTCGGCGCGTTTTCGACAGGCGTCGGCTCCACGGACATGGCCTGCGCGATGGCGACCGGCAAGGCGTGGTTCAAGGTGCCTGCCGCGATGCGCGTCGAGCTGAAAGGGAAACTGCGGAAGTATGTGACCGGCAAGGACGTCATCCTGCACCTGATCGGAAAAATCGGCGTGGACGGCGCACTGTACCGTTCTGTCGAGTTCACCGGAGAGGGTGTGCAGACGCTCTCCGTGAGCGACCGGCTCTGCATCTCCAATATGGTGATCGAGGCGGGCGCGAAAAACGGTATCTTCCCGGTCGATGCGGTCACGCTGGATTATCTGCGGGCGCATCACGCGGCAGAGCCGGTTGTGTATGAAGCGGATGAGGACGCAGAATACGAAGAAACGGTGACGGTTGATCTGTCGCAGCTGGAACCGACCGTTGCATTTCCGCATCTGCCGGAAAACACCCGTACCTTTGAAAGCATCGGGGAGATCCCGGTGCAGCAGGTCGTGATCGGCTCCTGTACAAACGGCAGACTGGAGGATTTGCAGCTTGCTGCGGAGATCATGCGCGGAAAAACCTGTGCGCCGGGTGTGCGTGTGATCGTCATTCCGGCGACGCAGCAGATTTATCTGGAGGCAATGGAGCAGGGGCTCCTGAAAATCTTTGTCGAAAGCGGCGCGGTGGTTTCCACACCGACCTGCGGGCCCTGTCTTGGCGGCTATATGGGCATTCTTGCAAAGGGGGAGCGCGCCGTTGCGACCACAAACCGCAATTTTGTCGGCAGAATGGGGCATCCGGAATCGGAGGTCTATCTGGCAAGTCCGGCCGTCGCAGCCGCCAGTGCGCTGACCGGCAGGATCTCAAGTCCGTGGGAGGTGACTGCGTCATGAAAATGCAGGGCAGCGTTCTGAAATACGGCGACCATGTGGACACGGACGTCATCATTCCGGCGCGTTATCTGAATACCAGCGACCGGCAGGAGCTTGCCTCGCACTGCATGGAGGATCTCGACAGCAGCTTTATCACACGCGTGCATGCCGGGGATATTCTGGTTGCGGGGCAGAACTTCGGCTGCGGATCGTCAAGGGAACATGCGCCGATTGCGATTCAGGCGAGCGGCATTTCCCTTGTGATCGCAAAGAGCTTTGCGCGGATCTTTTACCGCAATGCGATCAACATCGGGCTTGCCATCGTCGAATGTCCGGAGGCTGCGGAGGGGATCCGGGACGGTGACACCGTCGAAGCGGATCTCGACAGCGGGATCATCCGGAACCTGACGACCGGCGCGGAATACCGCACGGCACCGTTTCCGCCGTTTATTCAGGCGATCATTGCGCACGGCGGGCTGATGCAGTCGGTTGCGGACGGCGTGATCTGAGCGCAGGAGGTGCCATATGGAATATCGCATTGCATTGTTAAAGGGCGACGGCATCGGGCCGGAGATCACAGAGAGCGCCGTGCAGGTTCTGGAAACGGTCGGCGCACGGTTCGGGCATCGCTTTGTGTTTGAGCCGTATCTGATCGGCGGCGCGGCGATCGACGCTGTCGGGGAGCCGCTGCCGCAAAAAACGGTGGAAGGCTGTCTGGCAAGTGACAGCGTGCTCCTCGGGGCAGTCGGCGGGCCGAAATGGGATGCGCTCCCGGCGGACATGCGGCCGGAAAAGGCGCTGCTCGGCATCCGTGCGGCGCTCGGGCTGTATATGAATCTGCGCCCGGCGAAGCTGTTTCCGGCGTTAAAGGGCGCGTCGCCGCTGCGCGAGGATCTGACTGCGCAGGGCTTTGATATTCTGATCGTCCGCGAGCTGATCGGCGGCATTTACTTCGGCGCGCGCGGTACCCGTACCGGCCGGTACGGCGAAGAAGCATTCGACACCGAATGTTACAGCGTATACGAGATCGAGCGCATCGGAAAGGCGGCATTTGAAGCTGCAAGAAAGCGCAGCGGGCGGCTGGTCAGCGTCGATAAGGCAAATGTGCTGGAAAGCTCCCGGCTCTGGCGGCGCACCATGCACCGGCTGGCGGAATCCTATCCGGATGTTGCGTACAGCGATCTGTACGTGGACAATGCCGCGATGCAGCTTGTGCGCGATCCGCGGCAGTTCGATGTCATTGTGACGTCCAATATGTTCGGGGACATTCTCTCGGATGAGGCCTCGCAGCTGACCGGCTCGATCGGGATGCTGGCGTCCGCGTCGCTCGGAGAAACAAAGCGCGGGCTGTATGAGCCGATTCACGGCTCTGCGCCGGACATTGCGGGAAAGGATCTTGCAAATCCGGTCGCGGCGATTCTCTCCGGCGCCATGATGCTGCGCTATGCATTCGGGCTTGCGGATGAAGCCGACGCGATTGAAAACGCCGTGGACGCTGTGCTGGCGCGCGGCTGCCGTACCGCGGATATTGTCGGGGATTCCGGCGTCAGACCGCTCAGCGGTTCTGCAATGACCGCAGAATTGCTGCGTGAGCTTGCGGGCGGTGCCCGCCTCCATTGATCTAAAGCTCTCCGGTAGTTCAACTGCGGCATAAAAGATAATGCTCTCAATCAACATGAACAGAATAAAGAACAGGCAGCCCGTTTTTGAGCTGCCTGTTTTCGTATTATTCTTCCTCGCCGATTGCGGGGAGTGTCGGATCCTTCACAGAGCTTGCGGTGATGACGTCCTCCGCCTCAAATGCGAAGATCTCGATTTCCGGTGCGATGTATTTCATGATTTTCCCTCCTTTATCCGTGATCTTTGGAATTGTAATCTCTGGCAGTCGTTGCATAAACGTACAGCGCCCTGACGACGGTTTTCAGCGCCTCGTCGTTGGAATTTTTCATGACGTAGTATCCGTAGGTCAGCGGCGAAATGACAACATATTCGCCGTTGATCAGGTATTCATCGGGATAGACAAGCTCGTCCGGTTTGAGGCCGGTGATCTTATGGTACCCGCCTTCCGCATCATAGATCAGGTTCGACAGCGTGCCAATTCTTGCGATATAGTTATCTGTATCGCCGATCCCGTACACGCGGAATTCTGTCTTGGAGTTCAGCACCAGCGACAGTTTCAGGCCGTACAGCGGCACACCGAACCCGGCAAAGCTGTTCGCCGTGACATTCTCAATGCCCTCGACCGTGTAATTCTTGCCGCAGAAATAATTGCTTGCGGCATTGCAGTAATTAGAAAGTGCTGCTGCCAGTTTCTGCGCCTTTTCGTTGTCCGGATAATACTGCGGTGCCTGTTCGAGATAGTCCTGCACGGAGAAGCTGATCGTATCTTTCGGCGCGCGGGAGTAATCGCTGTTGTAAAGCCGCAGCTGCTTGCCGTCCTTGTCATACAGGCGCAGGGTGATCTTGTGGCGCGCCTCCGTGGCATTGACCGGGTACACCAGCTTGACGCAGCCCTTGTAATTGCCGCTCTCTATCGGCGTGAAATCTGTGACGGTCTGCTCACCGGGGACGCCTGCCAGCACCGCCTTTTTCACCTGTTCATTCATATTGACATAGAACGTGACGCCGATCTGATCTGCCAGCCCGAGGCTGACGCCCTTGACATAGCTGCCGGGGCATTGGTATTCCTTGTAAGTCAGGTAACCCGGTTTTCCGTCTTTGCCGTCAATGCGTGCATATTCCTTGTCTGTGTGGTTTTTATCGTAGAATGTTCCGGCGCTGCCTTTCAGATTGGAGAATGCGCTGAACATCCATGCACTAGAGCTGACAGCATCGGTGTTCCAAAAATCGGAAACATATATTGTTTCCAGTGCTGCGCAGTAGTAAAACATATAGCTCATATCCGTAACATCAGATGTGTCAAAGCTGCTCAGATCCAACGAAGTCAGATTTCCGCAATCATAGAACATAGCTCGCATATCCTTGACAATGGATGTGTCAAAGGTGCTCAGATTCAGTGAATTCAGATCCGTGCAGCTTGCGAACATGCTGCGCATACTCGTAACACTGGATGTATCGAAGCTGCTCAGATTCAGCAAAGTCAGATTTTCACAGTCCCTGAACATTTCGCTCATATCCGTAATATTGGATGTGTCAAAAGTACTCAGATTCAGCAAAGTCAGATTTTTACAGTCACAGAACATTTCGCTCATATCCGTAACATTGGATGTGTCAAAGGTGCTCAGATTTAGCGAAGTCAGATTTTTGCATTCTTCGAACATCCCTTGCATACTTGTAACATTGGATGTATCGAAGCTGCGCAGATCCAGTTGTTCTCCCTGATGGCCATAAAACATAGCTTTCATATTCGTAACATTCGATGTGTCGAAGTGATCAAGACCAAGCACTGTATAATAGTCCGTAATCTGCTCATGCCCTACATAATCCCATTCTTCAGCAAACATCGCTCGCATATCTGTCACCTGGGACGTATCTGCTTTGGAAAGATCAATCTTTGTCAGTCCGACCCAAAAATCATATTTCTCCTCCGTATCAAAATCATAACGTCTGAAAAACAGATACGAACAGTCCTCCGGCAATACACAGTTCTCCCTTGCCACAACGCTTTTGACAGCGTTGTTTTTTTTATATTCCCAGATCTGCTCCTTTGTCACCGCACCGTCAAGATACAGCGTGCCGGTTTCCTCATCCAGCGTCACGCTGCCCGCGGCATGTGCCGTCAGCGGTGTGTTCAGCAGTTCAGCGCCGCCCGGCAAAGCAGGCAAAGCCCCGCCCAGCATCACCAGCGCCATGGCAGCAGCCGCTGCCTTCATTCGTTTTTTCATCATGAAACCTCCTTTTCGCTTCTGCAAATCCATTATGTCACACCGCACCCGCAGATGCGCTGTGCTGATTTTATTATAATATATTCTGATGATTTGCACAATGGTCAAAAGTGAACCAAAAGCGCAGAAAATTTGCAACAAAACGCACGGCAAATATGGAAATGATACACAATTTTGCACTTTTTTGCAGCATTTTATGCCGATAAACTGCATTTTGTTTTTTGCTGCCCGAAATCATTGCTTTTTTTCCCTTAGTATGCTATAATAAAGATGGATTTGTTTCCAATCTGTGTGAATTGAAAACGAATCAAGTCAGAAAAAAGGGGCAGAAGCCATGAACCAGAGCAACAGAAATACGGACTACGATGTGCTGATTGTCGGCGCAGGGCCCGGCGGCATTTTCACAGCCTATGAGCTGTGTCAGGCAAACCGCGGCCTGCGGATCGCGGTGTTTGAATGCGGCAACCCGCTCGGTGCGCGCAAATGTCCGATCGACGGCAAAAAGGTGAAAAGCTGCATCGGATGCAGAACCTGTGCCATCATGAACGGCTTCGGCGGCGCGGGCGCGTTCTCGGACGGCAAATATAACATCACCAACCAGTTCGGCGGCACGCTGTACGAATACGTCGGCAAGCAGGAGGCGCTCTCGCTGATGCGCTATGTCGATGAGATCAATCTTGCGCACGGCGGGGCGGGGACAAAGCTGTATTCCACCGCGAACACCGCGATCAAGAAAAAGTGCTTTGAGAACGATCTGCATCTGCTCGATGCGCAGGTGCGGCACCTCGGCACAGACAAGAATTATATTGTGCTGGAAAACCTCTTCAATGCGTTGAAGGACAAGGTCGATTTCTATTTCCGCACAGAGATCGAAACCGTTGAGCGGACGGAGCACGGCTATGCCGTGACGGCAGGGGAGCAGCGCTTTACCGGAACGCGCTGCGTGATCTCGGTCGGGCGCAGCGGCAGCAAGTGGATGGAAACTGTCTGCGCCGCGCTGGACATCCCGACGCGCTCAAACCGCGTGGACATCGGCGTGCGCGTGGAGCTCCCGGCGGCGGTTTTCTCGCACCTGACGGACGAGCTCTATGAGAGCAAGATCGTCTACCGCACCAAGCAGTTTGAGGATCTGGTGCGGACATTCTGCATGAATCCGCACGGTGTTGTCGTCAATGAGAACACGAACGGCATTGTGACCGTCAACGGCCACAGCTATGAGGATCCGGCGCTCCACACGGACAATACGAATTTTGCGCTGCTTGTCAGCAAGCATTTCTCCGAACCGTTCCGCGACAGCAACGGCTACGGCGAGAGCATTGCGCGCCTGTCGAATATGCTCGGCGGCGGCGTCATGGTGCAGCGCTTCGGTGACCTGATCCGCGGCCGCAGAAGCAATGCGCAGCGCATCGCGGAGAGCTTTGTCGTACCGACGCTCGCCGCACAGCCCGGCGATCTCAGCCTTGTGATCCCGAAGCGGATCCTGGACGGCATCATTGAGATGATCTATGCACTTGATAAGATTGCTCCCGGCACCGCCAATGACGACACGCTGCTTTACGGCGTTGAGGTCAAATTCTATAACATGGAGGTCGAGATCGACAACGATCTGCAAACAAAATATCCGGGTCTGTACGTCATCGGAGATTGCTCCGGCGTGACGCATTCGCTCTCTCATGCGTCTGCATCCGGCGTATATGTCGCACGGCATATTCTGGAACAGACTGCGGGATAAGTGAAAGAGATAATAGGAGGTATTACATGAAAAAGATCGGATTACAGATGAGCGTTTTAATGGGAATCACACTGAGCTTCTTTCTGGCACTGACCGGCAATCTGCGCTCGGGGCATTTTACGCTTCCCGCATTTCTCATCAGCTTTCTTCTGAGCACGGTCATCAGCCTGCTGATCGGCCTGTTTGTCCCGATGCCGAAGCTGGAGGGGGCGGTCTGCGAAAAGCTGCAAGCTGAACCGCGCTCGATGAAGGGCAATGCAGTCACGGCACTGGTTTCGGATCTGATCTACACACCGGTGATCACGCTGGTCATGACGCTGCTCGGGTACCGGCAGGCTGTGCAGCACGGCGCATCGGTTTCATTCGGCGGCATGTTTCTGGTATCGCTGCTGGTTTCGCTAGTGCTCGGCTATGTGCTGATTTTCGTGCTGAAGCCGCTGTTTTTGAAGCTCGTGCTGAAAGCAAACGGCATGGATCCGTCCAACATGCAAGGCGGTCCGAAAGAATAACAGAAAGCCCGGAGGCGTATGCTTCCGGGCTTTTCAGCTTGTTGATAAAGCGGTATCACCGATGGATTGATCATGGGCTCTGCCCAAACCCGCCGGAGGCACATTATTCATTCTGAAATGTAAGCGGTTCGCGGTAAATCGGAATGGCTGCAAGATCTCATTTTTGTGCAGGCTGCCTAAAACAGTCTGCGATATACAGACAATTTCGCTGAAATGCCGTCTTGCATTTTCATACAAATTGGAATATAATAATTATAGTATTAGCACCGGAATCAGACCATTGAGCGCTCGTTTTCAATCGTCTGCTTTTTTATTGTTGGGAAAAGGAGTGTGAATCTGTGAAGATACTGGAAGACAAGATCCGTGCGGAAGGCAGGATCCTGCCCGGCCCCGTACTGAAAGTATCGTCGTTTCTGAATCATCAGATGGACGCCGACCTGATTATGGAACTCGGAAAGGAGCTTGCAGACCGTTTCCGCGCAGACGGCGTGACGAAGATCCTGACGATCGAATCCTCCGGCATTGCGATTGCGCTTGCAGTCGGCGCGGCACTGCATGTTCCGGTGCTGTTCGCAAAAAAACACCGTACCAGCAATGTTTCCGGCGTTCTGTATCAGACGCTTGTTCACTCCTATACGCACGGCACGGATTATACGGTCGTCGTCGAACGGGAGTATCTGAAAGCGGATGACCGTGTGCTGATTATCGACGATTTCCTTGCAAACGGCAAAGCGGTCGAGGGACTGCTGGATCTGTCGGCGCAGGCGGGCGCGGCGGTTGTCGGCGCGGGCATTGTGATTGAAAAGGGCTTCCAGGACGGCGGCACACAACTGCGCGCATCCGGGCTCCGGGTGGAATCGCTCGCTATTATAGATAGTATGGATGAAAACGGAATTGTGTTCCGGGAAAGCTGAATAATATCCGGGTTCCGGATATCAAATAATTTGCTGAATGCAAAGGAGAAGGATTATGAAACAGAATCTGATTCGTTTGGCGTCTGCGGTGCTCGCAGGCTCGTTGTGCATGGGACTGTCCGCCTGCGGCGAACCCGGTACCGGTTCCGGCGGGGACGCAAAGGAAGGCAAGAAATCCGTCAAGGTCGGTCTGATCTGCCTGCACGATGAGAACTCTACCTACGACCTCAACTTTCTCAACGGACTGAATGAGGCGAAAAAGGCACTCGGGCTTTCCGACGATCAGGTCATCATCAAAAAGAATATTCCGGAATCCAACGAGTGCAAGGAGGCTGCTGTCGATCTGGCAGACAGAGGATGTGACATCATCTTCGCGGATTCCTTCGGCCATGAGCCGTATCTGCTCGAAGCTGCCGAGGCCTATCCGGATGTGCAGTTCTGCCATGCGACCGGTACGCTGGCGCATACCGAAAAGCGGGACAATTTCCACGATGCGTTCGCTTCGATCTATGAGGGCAGATATCTTGCAGGCATTGCAGCGGGTCTGAAGCTCAATGAGATGATCGACGACGGAAAGATCAAGCCGGAGGAAGCGGTCATGGGCTATGTCGGCGCTTACACCTACGCAGAGGTGATTTCGGGCTATACCTCGTTCTATCTCGGCGCAAAATCCGTCTGCCCGAGCACGACGATGAAGGTGCAGTTCACTGGATCCTGGTACGATGAAACCGCGGAAAAGGAAGCCGCGACCAAGCTGATCAGCCAGAACTGTGTGCTGATTTCGCAGCACGCGGACTCCATGGGTGCACCGACTGCCTGCGAGAACGGGCGTGTCCCGAATATCTCCTACAACGGCTCCACAAAGGATGCCTGCCCGAATACCTTTATTGTTTCCTCGCGCATTGACTGGATGCCGTATTATGTATACGCAATCCAGTGCGTGCAGAACGGTGAGCAGATCAAGACCGACTGGGTCGGTGATCTGAGCACCGGTTCCGTCCGGCTGACCGAAGTCAATGAGCAGGCAGCCGCAGCGGGCACACAGGCAGCCATTGACGAGGCGGCAGCCAAGCTCAAGAGCGGCGAGCTGCATGTCTTTGATACATCAGCCTTTACGGTGGAAGGCAAGATGCTGACCACTTATCAGGCGGACGTGGACACCGATGCGGAATACACGCCGGACACCGAGGTCATCAAGGACGGCTATTTCCACGAATCGGAATACCGCTCGGCACCGTACTTCGATATCAAGATCGACGGCATCGAGCAGCTGAACACCATGTTCTGATCGCGTTACGATTTCTCAGGCGGGGCACCCAGACTGTCCCGCCTGCCGTGTTTTCGCAGAAGATCCGAAACCGGCACAGACGTGCCGTGAAAGGAATACACATGAGCAAAGCAGTCAAACAGTCAGAGAAAGTGCCGGCCATCCGGCTTCAGAATATCACCAAGCGGTTCGGGACGGTCGTTGCGAACGACAATGTTTCGCTGTCCGTCGAGCACGGGCAGATCCTCTCGATCCTCGGAGAGAACGGCAGCGGCAAGACCACGCTGATGAATATGATCGCAGGCATTTACTTCCCGGATCACGGTCAGATTTTTGTGGACGGACAGGAGGTCGTGATCCGTTCCCCGAAGGATGCGTTCCGTTACGGCATCGGCATGATCCACCAGCATTTCAAGCTGGTCGATGTGTTCTCCGCAACCGAAAATATTGTTCTGGGACTGGACAGCGAAAAGAAATTCAGCCTGAAGCAGTCCGCCAGAAAGATCATGGAAATTGCCATTCAGTACGGCTTTGACATTGATCCGGACAAGAAGATCTATGAGATGTCTGTTTCCGAAAAGCAGACCGTTGAGATCCTGAAGGTGCTGTACCGCGGCGCGGACATTCTGATTCTGGATGAACCGACCGCCGTGCTGACGCCGCAGGAAACCGAAAAGCTCTTTGC
>JAFZBC010000147.1:0-1613 GCA_017561965.1 Oscillospiraceae bacterium | reverse complement strand
TTCCCCGCGAAAAACAGTCCGCCGGACTGTTTTTCTTCCCCTCCTGCGCTTTTGAAGCGTTCGCGCTTCGCGCTGCTCCGCAGGCGCGGGCGCTGCCCGCGACCCGCAAGCCTTTGAAAAGGCTTGACCGAAACTTTTATTATTGGCTTATTATCTATACATAATGGGATTCTTAAGGGCTAGCAGCCCTTAAGCAGGGGCTTGGGGACGGAGTCCCCATTTCCGATCCATCGGAGATACCACAAAAACGCAGGCACCGGCCAATCCAGCCGGTGCCTTTTGCATCCCTGTATTTAACGCTGCCTGTTCCGTGCTCAGAACAGGATATCCTTGAAGCAGACCTGCGGGCAGTTGTTGTCGAAATCCCAGGTGTGGTATGCATCGCCGTGACAGAACTTCTGCTCGCTGCAATTCCGGCATTTTTCGCAGTCCTGGCTGAGGTCGCGCCGGAAAATTTTGAATCCGTTTTCCCAGACGTCCTTGAAATTGTCCTTCAGGATATTGCCCTGAATGAACTCCGGACGGCGCTCGATGTCCAGACATGCGGTGATATCGCCGTTGACCATGATGCTTGCGGTATACAGTCCCGCGGTGCAGAGAAAATACCAATCTCTGACCTCGCGCTCGTACTCCATGCCGAGGTAATGGCTGCATCCGTAGCAGACCGGCTCACCGGCAATGCGCTTGTTCCGGATGAACTCGAACAGATACTGATAGTCCTCCTTGGTCAGCAGCAGCTCGGGGTGCAGCTTGGCTCTGCCGATCGGATCCATATTGACTACACGCCACGAATCAATATCCACATTCTTGAGAATATCGTAGAGTGCGTCCAGCTCCTTGATGCTCTTGTGAGAGCAGACCGTTGTGACCTGCACCGCCTGGAATCCGCCGACGCGCAGCAGATTCATGACGCCGTCCATGGCCTTTTTCCAGCCGCCCGGCGTTCTGCGGAACGCATCATGCGTTTCCGGCAGGCCGTCCAGACTAATCGAGATCGTGCCCATGCCGACCTCTTTCAGCTTTTTGGCGACCTCTTCGGTGATGAGCGTGCCGTTGCTCGTCATACCCCATTTGAAGCCGAGCTCATGTGCAAAGCCCATGATCTCAAAGAACTCCTTGCGCAGCAGCGGCTCGCCGCCGGTGATGCAGAGCATATAGCCGTCGGTGCCCATGTCCTTTTTGAGCTGTGTCAGAAATTCCTTGTACTGCTCCAGCGAAAGCTCGTCGGAGGGGACGTCGCCCGCGCTGCTGCCGCAGTGCAGACATCGTTCATTGCAGCGGAGCGTCAGCTCAAGAAACAGATTCTTGAGCTGCGGCATCGCTTTCAGACCTTCGCGGTAGACCGCAAGGCGCTTCATACTGTCTTCTTTCATTGCCGGATTGAGCATAATTCTTCTCCTGTGATATGATTTTTATGATGCGGAGTTTCCGTCCGGATCATCGACGGTCTCCGTTTTTGTTGTTTTCCCGTTCTGTCCTTTTTTCCCATTGAGAGAGGAAAAGACAGTTTCCATCTCCGCCGGATCCCGGATCAGATCCCAGTCGCCGGTACGGGGCGGGCCGTACAGTGCGACGGCGCCGGTATCGGTAAACGGAAGCAGCCCGGTGATCAG
>JAFZBC010000020.1:0-4651 GCA_017561965.1 Oscillospiraceae bacterium | reverse complement strand
CTTGCGGATTATTACATGGATGCGAATACCGTACTGTCCAGAGCCAAGGAGCGCCCGCTCGTCTGCATGAACGCGTTTCTCAGCAGCACGAGCAGCTTTCAGTTTCAGAAGATGCTCTCGGTGGAGGCGACGCAGAATGCCCCGTGGGGCGGCAGCACGCGTATCCTGACGGAGGATCTTGCAGAGCTTTGCAGGCGCGGCTACCGCGTTCTGGTCTGCGGCGGTACAGAAAAGACGCTGCCGATCCTGTTGCAGGATCTGCAGCAGAGCGGCATTGACTGCGCGCTCGCGGACGATGAAGCCGCAGCGGAAAAGGGCAAGGTCCTGCTGATGCGCAGCGGCCTTTCCGCGGGCTTTGAATATCCGGCGATTCAGTACGCGTGCATTGCGCAGAGCAAGGCGCAGAGCACCGTGCTCAAAAAGCGCCGCTTCAAAAAAGGACAGGAAATCCGAGCGCTTTCTGAGATTTCCGAGGGTGATCTGGTTGTCCATGCGGGACACGGCATCGGCCGGTTTGTGGGCATCCGCAAGCTGGAAATGGAGGGCATCACCAAGGATTATATCACGATTGAATACGCGGGCAGCGATGTGCTCTATGTGCCGGTCACGCAGCTCGATCTGGTTTCACGGTATATCGGCGGCAAGGACGATGTTGCGGTCAAGCTGAACAAGCTCGGCTCGCAGGAATGGCAGAAAACGCGTACTAACGTCAAAAAGGCGGTCAAGGATATGGCCGCGGAGCTGATAAAACTCTATGCCGCGCGCGAGCAGGCGCAGGGCTTCTCGTTTGAGAAGGATGACGAGATCCAGCATGATTTTGAGGAGCGCTTTCCGTATATCGAAACAAATGACCAGCTCCGGGCGACCGATGAGATCAAAAAAGATATGGAGCGGGAGCATCCGATGGACCGGCTGCTCTGCGGCGATGTCGGCTTCGGCAAAACGGAGGTCGCCTTCCGTGCCGCACTGAAATGCATCCTCTCCGGCAAGCAGTGCGTGCTGCTCGCGCCGACGACCGTGCTGGCGCATCAGCATTACGAAACCGCACTGCGGCGCTTTGAATCGGTGCCGGTCAACATTGAGCTGCTCTCCCGGTTCCGCACGAAAAAGCAGCAGACCGAGATCCTCAAAAAAACCGCAAACGGTACGATCGACCTGCTGATCGGTACGCACCGGCTGCTTTCCAAGGATGTGAAATTTGCCGCGCTCGGTCTGGCGATCATTGATGAGGAGCAGCGCTTCGGCGTTGCGCACAAGGAGCGCTTCAAGGAGGCGTTCCACGGCGTTGACATGCTGACGCTTTCCGCGACGCCGATCCCGCGCACGCTGAATATGGCGCTTTCCGGCATCCGCGATATGAGCGTGATCGAGGAGCCGCCGCAGGACAGATATCCCGTGCAGAGCTTTGTGCTGGAATACAATGCCGGACTGGTCGTGCAGGCGATCCAGCGCGAATTAAAGCGCGGCGGGCAGGTGTACTACCTGCATAACCGCGTGGAAACGATCCGGCAGTGCGCCGCGAAATTGCAGGATATGCTGCCGGATGCGCGCATCGGATTTGCGCACGGCAAAATGAATGAACTGGAGATCAGCGAGATCTGGAAGCAGCTTGTGGAGCATGAGATTGACATTCTGGTCTGCACGACGATCATTGAAACGGGCGTCGATGTGCCGAATGTCAACACGCTGATTCTGGAGCAGGCTGACCGCTTCGGACTGTCGCAGCTCTATCAGCTCCGCGGCAGAGTCGGACGCTCCAACCGCAGAGCATATGCGTATTTCACCTATCAGCCGAACCGCTCGCTGACAGAGGTTGCGGAAAAGCGGCTTGCCGCGATGCGGGAATTTACGCAGTTCGGCAGCGGCTTCCGCATTGCAATGCGTGATCTGGAAATCAGAGGCGCGGGCAGTATTCTCGGCGGGCAGCAGCACGGACAGATGGAGCAGGTCGGCTATGAGATGTATCTGAAAATGCTGAACGAGGCCATCGCGGAGGAGAAGGGCGAGCCGAAAAAGCTGCCCGCCTGCACCGTGGATATTCAGGTGGAGGCGCATATTCCGGAGGACTATATTTCCAGCATGACGTCCCGTCTGGAAATCTACCGCCGCATTGCGCTGGTGGAAACGCAGGAGGATCAGTCTGACTTGATCGACGAGCTGATCGACCGCTTCGGGGATCCGCCGCAGAGCCTGCTGAATCTGATCGGTGCGTCGCTGCTGCGCAATACGGCAGGAAGGCTCGGCATCTCGGAGATCACGCAGAAGCGCGGTGCGCTGTTCTTCTTTATCACAAAGCCGAACGGCAGACAACTGGCGGCACTCATGCAGGCGTATTATGACCGGATCAATTTCAATGACAAGACAGTGCCGTATTTCATTGCGGTGCGGCTGAAAAAGGGCGAGCTCTCCGTCGAGCTGATGCGCGAGGTCATTGCAATTTATGAGAAGCATGCGTCATAAACGGCGCTTTTCGACGAAAAATCCTCTCCGATGGAAACGGAGAGGATTTTTTCAGCTTGTCGATATGGATTCAAAATGGGGCAGCGCCGTGAAGATCTGTTTATCGGGCGAGCTTCGTCAAATTCGTCCGGAGGGAAATGAAGGCGGGTACTGCCCGTTCAGTCATACTTGTCAACTGCATGAACGCCCTCTGCCCGGATGGTTTCGATCAGCGAACGCAGGTCGTTAGATTCCGGCAGGCTCCCTTTGGCAATCGCGCCCTCCAATGCATCGCCGATCTCCAGTGTCGGCATGATGCGCATGGCATCCAGTACGGCGCGGATGTCGTCCTCGGATTTTGCTTCCGCGATCCATGTTTTCATCTGCCGGTAATTCCGCTCTGTGACAGAGATCTTGCAATACTTGTCGATGTGCTCGTTTTCGATCAGCCATGCAAACAGATCATAATCGCAGAGCCGTCCAAGCGCATAGACCGCCTGATCTCTGACCGGATCGGATTTCCCGTTCTCAAAAATCGTCTTCATCATCGGGATATAGATGTTCTTCATGGATTCGATGTCTTCCGGACCGGTGTGCTCCTCGTAATACTGCGCGATCCCCAGACAGATCGCAATATATTTCTGGTCGGAGATATTGTCCTGTGCACCGCTGACAAATTCATCGACCAGCTGCATTGCAGTTTCAGAGTCCTCAGCGGCAAGCCGCTGAATTGCGATGACCGCAGGTCTGCCGTCACTGCCGCGGAAGATCCCGCACAGCTCATCCGGTGTCAGATCGCAATGCGCGGTGATATAATCCTTGGTTTCCTCAGCGGTTTCCGGATCGTCCAGCAGCGCAAGCATCCCGGCGCTGTCATACCCCTCTGCCGCATACATATTCACAAACGCTTCCTCGATGCCGGGCTGCGTTTCCTCCCGCCGGATCTGCGCGATCAGCTGATCCGCGGTGAATTCCGACGAACGCTCCGTGAGCGCGGTATACAGCGGCAGCAAAGCGACTTTATCGGTCATGTCCGGATATTTATTCTCTATCCGGTTGATTTTCCGGATCAGTCTGTCCGTATCCAGCCTGCACACTTTCGCATAGATCTCGTCCTCCGGCTTGCGGAGCAGGGCTTCGTCAGAGAAATTGCGGATAAACGGGAATGCGGCTCCGGCTGCTGCGAGCAGAACTGCCGCCAGAATGATTTTTACGGTTTTTTTCATGGGTATGGCACCTTCTTTCTTATGGTTTCGGATATGCAAAGCGCTGCGGCATCTGGTTCTGTGTCAGAATACACGCCGGTGTTGATTGTTCTGTATAGTGTAATTTTACACCATTTGAGCGGTATTGTCAAGAGAATTCGGAAATATTCAGAATTTCTTCATCATGTCGGGTGATACCGCGGATTTTCCCGTACAGAATCATTGCTTTTTCCTGCGGAATATGGTATAATAAAACAGTATGGCGCTTTGCGCCGAACGATTATACCGATTACTGACAGAGGAAGAAGGAATCATATGGAGCAAACGAATACACCGGCGAACCGTCTTGACCGGATCGCCGTGCTGATCCCTTGCTACAACGAAGCGAAAACCGTGGCCAAGGTCGTCCGCGATTTCAAGGCGGCGCTGCCGGAGGCGACGATCTATGTCTACGACAACAATTCCACGGACGGCACCGCGGAGCTGGCGGCGGAGGCGGGTGCTGTTGTCCGGCATGAATACCAGCAGGGCAAGGGCAATGTCATCCGCAGAATGTTCCGTGAAATCGACGCGGAGTGCTACCTGATGGTGGACGGCGATGACACCTATCCCGCAGATTACGCGCGGCAGATCGCTGCGCCCGTGCTGGAAAAGAAGATCGACATGGTGGTGGGAGACCGCCTCTCCTCGACCTACTTTACGGAGAACAAGCGGCCGTTCCACAACTTCGGCAATAGCCTTGTGCGGTTCTGCATCAACCGCTTTTTCCATTCCGATATCAAGGATATCATGACGGGCTACCGCGCATTCAGCTTCCATTTCGTCAAGACATTCCCGGTGCTGTCCAAGGGCTTCGAGATCGAAACCGAAATGAGCATTCACGCGATCGACAAGAACATGTCCACGGAAAATGTTGTGATCGGCTACCGCGACCGCGTCGAGGGCAGCGAGTCCAAGCTCAACACCTATTCTGACGGCTTCAAGGTGCTGCGCACGATCCTGCGCAT
>JAFZBC010000019.1:0-5546 GCA_017561965.1 Oscillospiraceae bacterium | reverse complement strand
TTTATGAACTCCATTGCCAATGTGGAGCCGGAGTCCGTTGGGCAGCGCAATGCCGGTTCGACCTCGCAGGCATACGATCATGCGGTTCTGGTATCGGATGCCGAGGAGAACAGCAGCTACCGCCCGAAAATCCGCCGCATGAGCGATTCGACGCGTGCCAAAGAGCTGCGCCGCCGTCAGAGCAACGATCCGCATCCGTATGAAAAGGATACGCCGGTTTCCACACCGCAGACGCTCCCGGCCTCCAAGCTGCGAAAGCGAAAGGAACAGGCCGTTTCACCGGAGGTGCTGGAGCGCATTCCCGAAACACTGAAACGGCATCCGCTGGAGCCGCCGAAGCCTGTGCGCTACATGAAGCAGGCAGAACATACGCAGATTGATCTTTCGGCAGACAGTAATTCTGTCCGGAAGAAGATCAATATCGACGTGCGCTATCAGGACGAGCGCCGTGAACGCACGGATCTGCCGCTGGAAGCAAAATCCGTCAGCCGGAAGGATGACAACGAGGCGATCCGCAATGACCTCCAGGAGCTCAGTACCAATCAGTCCCTGCGGATTCTGATTCTCGGGCTGCTGACGCTGTTCAGCGTGCTTGTCACGCTGATGGACTGGATCCCGGCGATTCCGTTCCCGTCGTTCCTTTCCAGCAGGGAATCCCCGATCGGCTATCTGACGGTGCAGCTGCTGCTTGGAATTGCGGCGCTGCCGTTCTGCCTGAGCCTGATCAAAAACGGCTATCTGAAACTGCTCCAGCTCCGTGCGGACTGCGACAGCCTTGCTGCGATGTCCATGATTTCCGCTGAGCTTGCGGCATTTCTGATTCTGCCGAGCCGGAATATGCTGAAAAACGGGACGGTTTCGGTTTATATCTCGGTCGGTCTGCTTTCGCTGCTGATGAACGCAGTCGGGAAAAAGCTGATTGCGGTCAGAGCAATCAGAAATTTTGACCGGTTGACTGACGGCAATCCGAAATACGGCATCCACTATGTCGAGGACGAGCGCCGCGCTGAAAACCTGACGCGCGGTACGACCGGTGATTTTCCGATCCTTGCCGCGATGCAGCCTGTGTATGAGCCGGAGGATTTCCTGAAATATACGTTCTCGACTGATATTGCGGATAAATTCTGCCGCACCGCGGTTCCGCTGATTCTGATTCTTGCAGCCTGCTTTTCCATCGGCATGGCCGTGATGCGCGCGGATCATGTGGAGAGCGCTGTCTGCTACGGTATGTCGATCTTTGCGCTCTGTTTCTCGGCCTGCGCCTGTACGGCGATCACGCTGATCTCCAATTTGCCGATGGCATCCGGTTCCAAGGATTATGTCAAGAATTCCGGCCTGCTGCTCGGTTATCAGAGCGTGGATGATTTCTTTGATATCAACACCATTATGGTCGATGCTGCTGCATTGTTCCCGCGCAATACTACTAAGCTGGAGAATATCCAGGTCATCGGTGAAAGTCATATCGAGGAGGCGCTGCAATACGCAGCGAGCCTGACGCAGCACGGCGGCAGTATTCTGAAGGATCTGTTCAGCAATGCGATTCTCGCGGAGGAGAAGATGATCCTGCCTGTTGAGGATTATGCTTATGATGAGGGCAAGGGTATCAGCGGCTGGATTCAGAACCGGCGCGTTCTGCTCGGCACAAGAGATCTGATGATTGAGCACAGTGTCGAGGGCATTCCGCCGACAGGCAAAGTGCGCTCTCTGACGCCGAACGGCGCAGAGCCGCTGTATCTTTCGATTGCGGGCAGCGTTGCTGCGATCTATATGATCCGCCTTGAGGCAGGGCGCTCCGTGCGCAAGTGGCTCCGCGAGATGGAGCGTGAAAATCTGTTCATGATCATCCGCAGCAATGACGCAATGCTGACACAGCGCAGAATTGCAAAGATGTTCGGCATCCGGGAAGATCACCTGAAAATCATTCCGGCGCGTCTTGAGCAGGAATTTGCCGCGGAAACCGTACCGCTGGAAAAGGGCAGTCCGTCCATGCTCTGTGCGGGGCGGCTTGCGGGATTTATCCAGACAATCATCGGCGCCAAGCGCATCCGCGCGGCTTCTGCGATCGGAATGCTGCTTCAGGCGGTGACAGCCTGTCTTGGACTGCTGTTTGCCGTGATTTTCATTCTTGTCGGTGCCTATAAGGATGTCTGCGGCGGTATTGTGCTGCTGTACCATCTGATTTGTACGGTTATCACTGTTCTCTCCGTCCGGATGAAGGACACCTGACCGTCTGCCGGACGGGGATGCGTATGAAACAAAACCGTTCCGGTGCGCTTGCATTGTCTTTGCTGCTGTTTTCCGGCCTTTGCGGATGTACGTATGTGCCTGTGACAGAACCGGAGGTGCCGCAGCAAAGCATGGAACCGGCACCCGGGAATTCGCGGTTTGATGCTGCGGCATATCAGGCAGACATTGAAGCGCTGCGCGAAATATGGGATCAGTCCGGCCAGGATGCGCCGGTCAAGGCGCAGATTGAGGAAATGCTCCGCGCGGTTGATACGGCGTATGCTGACTATGCGCGGGCTGAGATAGCATATTACAGCGATTGGAATAACGAGGAACGCCGTCAGACGCGAAGTGCTGCGTACGAGGATCTGTATATCGTCAGCGATATGACGAACTGGGCGCTTGCCAACGGGTATCACCGTTCGGCATACGGTTCGCTGTTTGCGCCCTATGTGACGACGGATGATCTGGATTATTATCTGGTCACGACGCTGCCGCATGTCATCTCTGATGCGAAAGCGGACGCTTCGGATGCGTCTGCGCTGCTGGATGATTATTATTCGGCTGCCTATGATGAAGGCACGGACGATGCCGAGCGGAATTTGCAGTGTGCGCAGCTGTATCTGGATATTCTGAACAGCACATCCGAATCTGATTATGACTACGAAGCATTTCTCCGTGACTATACCCCGGAGGATGCGGCAGCGGTTTACGAGGAACTCAAAGATACATTTCTTCCGCTTTATGAGGAGCTGTCGTTCCGGGTTCTGGACAGCGACGCAGAACTTCCTGAGATTACGGATCCGATGGCGGCTCTGAAAACCTATGCGCCGCGTCTTTCCCCCCGCATCGCGGAGTCGGTTGAAAGGCTGTTTGACGGCCGTCTGTTTACGGTTGCCCGTGGGGATGATTGCTATGACGGCAGCTTTACGGTGGATCTTCCGTCTGAGCAGTGTGCATTGATGTATCTGTATTTCTACGGCGATTTCACGGATCTGACGACTGCGATACATGAGTTCGGGCATTTCAACAGTGAATGGCGGTGCCGGACGCCTGTTCTGCTCCAGCAGAACTGTGTGGATCTGGCGGAGGTGCAGTCGCAGGGCATGGAGGTGCTGTTTACCTCATTTTACGGTGAGCTTCTGCATGAGGATGCAAAAACTGCGGAGCAGTATGCACTGTTCAATCTGATGGATGCGGTTGTGTCCGGTCTGTGTGTCGGCAGATTTGAAGCTGCGGTCATGGAACAGGCGGATACGCTGGAGCCGGAGGATGTTCTTGTGCTGTATGATCGCTATTGTGCGTCCTGCGGCGTTGGGCTGGAGCTTTACGAAATCACGCATCTGTATGAACAGCCCGGCTACTATGTCAGTTACGGTGTTTCTGCACTGGCAGCATTGCAGCTGTATGTACTGCTGCAAACGCAGCCGGAGGAGGCGATCCGCTGTTACGAAAAACTGTGTGACTGCTCTGCGATTTCAGGTGAATACCGGTTTCGGCAGGCAATGCAGGAGTGCGGTATCGCGGATGTATTTGAACAGGGGCAGGTATCTGCACTCTCGCAGCAGCTCAGTGTTCGGCTGAAAGAATTGCAATAAAATAACCGGATACACGGTATGTTCCGTGTATCCGGTTTTCTATATCATTCTGATTGGTCAAAGGCCTGCCGGAGCGCTGCTGCCATTGTGGAACGCAGTACCGGTGTCCGGATCAGCCGAACGGTCGGGAACTGCTGTGCGGCAGTCAGGTCCAATGCCGGATGATCCGCAATGACGAATACAGGGTGCGAACCGGTCAGACCTGTCAGTTCCTGCATCTGCGCAGCAGGGGAGCCGCACAAATCAGATGCGCGGACAATGATCAGATCATACGGCGTCCCGATGGCTTCAGCCTGCATGAGCGCATCCTTCGTACCCTCCGGATCTATGCGGCGTTCGGTTTCCATGCCGGATTCCCGCAGCATACTGATCGTGGATGCCGCAGCAGGGTCACAGGAGTCCCAGACCAGCGCGCGCTTGCCAAACGTGTGCCGCAGCGGGAAAATGATCTGCTGCCGGACAAAGCCGAGCGGCAGCCGCAGCGTAACGGACGCAGTGCCGTCCGGTGATTTTTCGTAATCCAGCGCACCGTGCATCAGTGCGATCAGCCGCTTGCAGAAATACAGATTATGCGGCTGATAATTCGGATCGTAAGACAGGAAATCCGTTTCGATCGCCTTGGCAGGATCTGTTGCACGCTGCTCGTTTTCTGCGGAGCGGCGGCAGCGCGTGATCAGTGAAAAGGAATAAACAGCCTGCTTGATCTGGCCGGGGATCGGATCCTGCGTGAGCTTCATGATCATGGATGCGCCGTCGGGCAGCGCACGGATGATGCTGAAAAAGATCTTATCCAGCAGGAAGGTGAGGCGCTCACTGTCACAGAGCACGGTTTCATCCGTGACATGCTCTGCGCAGGAGATGACCTGCATATGTTTTTCTTCAAATACCTTGCCGATGGAATGCCGCAGCTTGCGGAACAGCACGAGGAACGACAGCGGCTGATTGAGCAGGACAAGCTGATTGTTGTCAAGCAGCAGCATATCCTTTGCGCATTCCGTCATGGAGGAAAGCTGCTCGTAGGTCTGATGCATCTGGTACAGCTCAGACGGATACTGTGCGCTCCGCTGTGCCTCCAGCGAGTCCAGGTTGCTGTACAGCCGGTTCAGCGCAAGCTGAAGACTGCTGAAAATATTCATAAAGACATGCGCGCTGCGGATGCGTCCGCGCTCGATCTCGCGCATATGCTCCTGGAGCTGTTCTTTTGCTGTGCTGGCTGCCTGCATGTCCGCGTCACGCTTCTCGATGACTTCGTTGACGTCCTCTACCGTGATCATCAGATAGCTCTTGCCGTTTTCATTGCGGAAGAATCTGACAGCAAAATTGCACCAGATATATGTGCCGTTTTCGTGCGGATCAATCAGGAACAGATGCTTTAACTCGCTTTTCATTTCCCGCGCGGCCTTGAGGATCTGGTCGTAGGAGAACAGCTGGCGGAATAAGCGGCGCTGCTCCGGGAACACAAAGCGATCCGGATACGCGGAACAGAATGCGGTAAACTGCTCGGTGCCGGTCACAGACACCTGATCATCCTTGGTCAGCTGGTAATGCGTGATGACGTCAGCATCGGGATCCACCTCAGAGATATACAGGAACGCATCCTGAATCGTGCTGTCGATGCGGCGGCGGAGCATCAGCTGCTCATGCTCAGATTGCGTCATGTGAATCTGGCTCTTGACCTCGTCGTCAATGTCTGAAACATAGATCATGGAGCGGAATCCGTCC
>JAFZBC010000146.1:0-4623 GCA_017561965.1 Oscillospiraceae bacterium | reverse complement strand
TGCTGCCTCCCGCTGTTGTATTACTTCTGATAAAGGCGGTTGCTCTGGAACTGCGGATCGCAGGTGACATTGAGGCCGAGGCGCTTCAACGTGCGCTCATCCACCTGCGAAAGGATCACTGTCGAATGCATCTCGCAGCCGCGCAACTTTGCAAGCTGTGTCATGGCGCGCTCTGCGGTCGGGTTGGTCGCTGCGGAAATCGACAGCGCCACCAGTGTTTCGTCCGTATGCAGACGCGGATTCTCATTGCCGAGGTGATCGGTTTTGAGGTGCTGGATCGGCTCGATGACCGTCGGGCTGAGCAGGTCGATCGCATCATTGATCCTGCCGAGCGATTTCAGCGCGTTCAGCAGCATAGTCGAGCAGGGGCCCATGAGGTCAGAGGTCTTGCCGGTGACGATCTTGCCGTTCGGCAGCTGCAAGGCGGCCGCAGGCTCGCCGGTTTTCTCCGCGATTTCGCGTGCCTTTGCAATCACCGGACGCTCTTCCTCGGTCAGGTTCATCTGCTGCATCAGCAGCTCGAGCTTGTAGACGGTTTCTGCATCGGACTTGCCCTGCCGCAGATCGCAGCGCTCAGAGAAGTACCGCCGGATGATCTCCTGGCGGGAAGCAGCTCTGGCCGCCTCGTCGTTGATGATGCAGGTACCCGCCATGTTGACGCCCATATCGGTCGGGGACTGATACGGCGAGGTGCCGTAGATCTGCTCAAACATGGAGCGAAGCACGGGGAACACCTCTACGTCACGGTTGTAGTTGACCGCTGTGGTGCCGTAGGCCTCCAGATGGAACGGGTCGATCATGTTGATGTCATTGAGGTCTGCGGTTGCGGCCTCGTAGGCAACATTGACCGGGTGCTTGAGCGGAACATTCCAGATCGGGAAGGTTTCAAATTTCGCATAGCCCGCCTCATTGCCGCGCTGATGCTCCTGATAGATCTGGGAAAGGCAGACAGCCATTTTACCGCTGCCGGGGCCGGGCGCCGTCACGACGACCAGCCGTCTGCTGACCTCGATATACTGATTCTTGCCGAAGCCCTCCTCGGAGAGAATCAGCGGCAAATTGGAGGGATAGCCCTCAATCGGATAGTGCCGGTATACGCGGATGCCGAGGGATTCCAGACGCTTCTGGAATTTTTCCGCGGCGGGCTCGCCGGTGAAGCGCGTCATGACGACGCTGCCGACATAGAGTCCTCTCTGACGGAACAGTCCGATCAGACGCAGCACATCGGTATCGTAGGTGATGCCGAGGTCGCCGCGGGTGCGGTTCTGTTCAATATCGTCCGCATTGATTGCAATGACGATTTCGACGTCCTTTTTCATCTGGAGAAGCATACGCAGCTTGCTGTCCGGCTGAAAGCCCGGCAGAACGCGGGACGCATGATAGTCGTCATACAGCTTGCCGCCGAATTCCAGGTACAGTCTGCCGCCGAACTGCGCGATCCGCTCGCGGATGTGCTCAGACTGCGTTTTCAGATACTGGGCATTGTCGAATGCAATATTCTTCTTACGCATGATCCTCATTTCCTTTCGTTGCGGTTCCGGTAATCATTTGCCTTATTATACCATATTATGAGGTAAAAAGCAATGGGCGAACATGATAAATATTCGTTCACGGCAACGCCGGAATCTGTCCCACAGGCGCCCTCTGTCGCAGGGCGGCCCCTCTTGAGGCGCGCTTATATTCCGGGATTCCAAAGGGATAGTATCCCTTTGGCTGGTTTGGTGCGTTTGCGGTGCAAACGCATAGCGAAACGTGCGAGAGCCCCATGATAGATCATCGCGCAGCGATACTTACTTCTTCTTTTTCTTTTTGGCACGCTGCTTTTTAGCGGCAGGTGCTTCCGGTTTCACCGGAGCGGGTGCTTCCGGCTCCGCTTTCTCGTCAGCCGCATCGGCAGGCTTTTCCTCCGCTTTCTCAGGCTTCTGCTCCGGCTCAGCCTTCTCTGCCGGAACAGCCGCAGCGGTCTTTCCGTTAAACGGAAGTCCCTCAATGCTGACAAACGGCACCGCACAAAGCAGCGGGAGCGTCGAGAAGAACGAATACATATACCGGAACTCTGCATAAACCGGCGCAGCAATCAGAAGCGTCCCCCAGATGCCCATAGCCGGCAGAAAAATCAGCAGCATCCGGAATTTGCGGTTCACATACGCCGCGCCCATCATAAAGACCGCGACCCACACCACAGTGCCGATGCTCCAGAACAGACCGAGGAAATAATACTCGTGGTACTGCTCGCGGAAATCTTTCAGCTTTTCGGCGGCCTCCGGGCTGAGCTTCGGATCCTTGTACAGCTGGAAGTTATCCGAGCGGAATTCGCTTGCGTAGACCCAGTTCTGCACATCCGGATACCAGTAGCCGTAAGTCGCGTGGAGCAGTGCGATCAGGTAATCCTGCGGGTATTTTTTGCCGAGGTCGATCCAGAGCTTCAGGAACTCGCCCTTGTGCTCCGCGATATAATCCTCATTTCCCTCGTCCCAGATATAGCACTTGATGCCGTCCGCGGACTGCGGATAATAATGCGCCTTGATGCCCTCGATATCACCGACATGGGAAATCAGCTCCAGCTGCTCCGCCGAAAGCTCTCTGCCGTGATTCAGCACCGCACCGATCATCTGCTGCGGCATTGCGAGGCTTTCCAGTGTCTCCGGCTTTTTGATGCCGAGCGCATTATAGACCGGCCCCTTGACAATCAGGCCGATGACCAGCGCCGCACAGGAAATCCCCAGCAGCAGATACTGCCGCAGACGGACACAGAAGATCACAAGGAACAGCAGCAGCAGCATATATGCATACATGCCGTTGCTGCGGAACAGGCAGACGCCCGTGCCGGTCAGGAACAGCATCACTGCCTCAAACAGCGGCATCTTCTCTGCACCCTGCTTATGCCGGATCAGGATGCGCCAGAGCGTCACGGAAAAGCTGAGCACCAGAATCGCAAACGGAATGTCCTTCCAGACTGTTGTGCTGTATGTGCCGTTATAGCTGAGCAGCGCATAGCAGGCCAGCACACAGGCAATCGGCAGCTTTTTGACGCGCATCCGGTACAATGTGACGATCAGATAAGAGAACGCGAATGCCAGCATCAGCATCTGGGCAACGCAGTAGGTCGCAACGGCGCGGTTGTCATCCTCGAAAATCGCCTTGCCGATACTGTAAAAGAATTTGATCACGACCGTCTGTGCAATCGGGTGGTGATTGGACAGTTCAAAATTGCCGGCCGCCTGATTCAGCTCGTCAATCGAGTCCCAGGTCAGATCGCCGGGGAAGAGCATCAGGAAATACGGCAGCCAGCAGAAGAACATGATCGCGGCCGAACCGAAAAACACCGCGAGCCGCTTTTTGCGCGGCGGCTCCTCACCGGGCGTATTCAGCCGGAACCCGTGCAGGCGCTCAAACAGCACCGCGGAAAGCGCCGTATAAAACAGCATAAAGCCACTGACAAAGATCAGCGAATACCGTCCGGCGTGCGCTTCCTGGAGCGTCAGCCACTCGTATTTGATCAGGAAGGTTGCCAGCGTGAAGAATACGCCGCAAAACACCGACGCAATGCGCACCTTCTGTTCCTTCGGCTGCATCGCGGCGCGGAACATCGGGATCAGCACCAGTGCAAACAGCAGCGTGAAGATCTGCGCGGTGGAAAATGTGAAAAACCTTGCGAACGCCGCTGACGACAGCATGGCACAGACGACCGGCGCCGCCTTGCGGAAACCGTCGCTGCCGGTGAACGCTGAAATCCGTTCCTTCAGCGTCATACCGCACCACCGTCCTCTCCTTTGCGGATCTGATCCTGCATGCGCTGCAAATGCTTCAGCCGCTCATCGGAGCGGTGCAGATTGACTTCAAAATCCTGCCGGTTCTTCTGAATGATGCAGCCGAGGATCATGCCGGAGAAAAAGGCCTGCAATGCTGCAATCATCGTAAAGCCGCAGACGATCAGCGTCGGGAAACGGGCAACCTGTCCGGTCTGCACATACTGCATCAGAACCGGGATGAAGAAGCCCACCGAGATCAGGAACAGCACCAGCGCGATCAGCCCGAAGAACTGCATCGGCTTGTAATTCTTGTACATGCGCAGGATCGTGCGCAGCACCTTGAAGCCGTCAGAATAGGTGTTGAGCTTGGACTCGCTGCCCTCGACGCGGTCGCGGTAGCCGATCACAACATTTTCCGTGGACATGTTCTTGTCGATCGCGTGAATGCTCATTTCAGTTTCGATCTCGAAGCCCTTGGACAGCACCGGGAATGTCTTGACGAAATGGAAGCTGAATGCGCGGTAGCCCGTCATGATATCCTTGATATCGGAATGGAAAAAGCGGTTGATGCAGAACCGCACAAGGGTATTGCCGAAGTTATGGAACGGCCGCTTGTTCTCCGTAAAGTAAGTCGAGGAGAGGCGGTCGCCCACCACCATGTCGATCTTCTTTTCCAGCACGGGCGCAGCGATCTGCCGCGCGTAATCTGCGGGATAGGTGTCATCACCGTCCACCATCAGGTAGCACTCCGCGTCGATTTCGCGGAACATTCTGCGGATGACATTGCCCTTGCCCTGCTGGTATTCATGCCGGACAACAGCACCCGCCTCCGCCGCCAGCTCTGCGGTGCCGTCCGTGGAATTGTTGTCGT
>JAFZBC010000145.1:0-4199 GCA_017561965.1 Oscillospiraceae bacterium | reverse complement strand
GATTTCACCGTTTCCGGCATCGGCGCACAGGAGTGACCGCTGCGCCGCCGGATTTTCCGTACCGAAAACTGAACCCGGCTCCGGCCGGCAATCCCCTTTGAAATGACTGAGCCAGAAACAAATGAGGCGCTGAACTTTTTGCGGTTCAGCGCCTCAGCTTATTTGGGAAAGCGGTATCTCCGACGGATTTATAATGGGGCAGCGCCCCAATTATAATCCGCCGGAGGCACTTTTTGACAGATTCCCGGTTTATTACGCCATCCAGAGCCCGTGCAGATTACACCATGCATATGCCGCGACGATCTCGTCATCTTCCGCGGCAAAAAACTGTACGACAGGCTCCTCGCCCGGCTTCAGCTCCTTGCGCTCCTCCCCGTTCTTGGTTTCAAGCAGGATCCAGCCGATATAATGATTGTCGAGCATCGGGTGCAGCACCTCGCCGACGGTGACGGTCACGGTCTGTCCCTCGCGGGAAATGACCGGAACATGCTTTTCCTTTGCGGCATCCACGGTGTTCGGGATGATCTCCTCATAACCCGGACATGCCTCGGTGACGATCTCGCCGGTTTCCTTGTTCTGATAGAATTTCATAGTATTAACGCTCCTTTGCATTATATTATCAGAGCTGCTTGCCCTGATTTGAACCGTTTGTGCGCAGCATCTTCCGCCACGCGCGCAGGATTCTCGCCTCATCGGCGGGCGGATAATAAAAATGTGAGGACGCCCGCAGAACATGCAGCCGGACAGCCGGATCTGCATGGAGCAGCGGCAGCGTCCGCAGGGAAACAAGCTCATCCTTTGCGGACTGGAACACCATACAGGGAACCGTCACACGGGGCAGGATGCCGCGGATGCGCGCCATCTCACGGAACAGCTCCTGATAGCGCGGCAGCCAGCGCAGATACGGCAGGATCCGCCGGTCCGGCCGGATGCTGAACGACTCCCGCATGGCAAACGCACGCGGTTCCTGCGGCTCGGGCTGCATTCCTGCGCCGATCATGGCGCCCCAGAATGCGCCGTATGCGGTCAGATGCGCATACAGCGGCACACCGAGCAGCAGCATCGAGCGGATCTGCTGCGGATGCTCTGCGGCCAGCTCCAGTGCGAACAGTGTTCCCATGGAGTGCGCCGCAATGATGATATGCGGGTATTTTGCGGAAAGATGTGCAAACTGTGCCTGTACCTGTCTGCGCCACGACTGCATATCGGTTTCCGCAAGCGAGGCCGTACTGCCGCCGTGCCCCTCCAGCAGGATGCCGGAAACGGCGTATTCCTGCGGGATGTCATCGAGCAGAAAGCGGAAATACTGCGGCGCACTCAGGATGCCGTGCAGCAGAAGCACAGCGGTATCGGCGTGCTCCGGTTCCCGGAAAATGTGGTGATAGCGTCCGTTCATCGGAAGAATTCGACCTTGCCGCACTGCTTGCAATGGAAAATGCGGACGTTTGCGCCGTCCACGATCTTTTGCAGCTGTTTCAGCAGAATATTGCTCGGGTACCAGTCCTCCACGCGGACGCGCTTCATCGGGACATTGCAGTGAATGCAAATCGGTTCTTTGGTTACGGGATTGATCATTCTGGTTCCTCATTTCGTCAAAAGCGGTACCGGCATTGCCGGCTGACCTGATTTATATTATATCATATTATACAGCAAAAAGCAAGCTGAGAGGTGCAGACTTTATGCAGCAGCAGGCAAACCGGAGAGCTTCAGATCAATGGATGCGGCACTGCCCGCTTATAGCAGATTGCTTTGATAACGCAAAATGAGAAAGAATGTTTTATGCCGCGATTTGCCTGTCGGCGGACTTTAGATCAATGGAGGCGGGCACTGCCCGCCGCACATTTTGTTCCGTTTTGCGGACGCGCAGGCGATTTTTTCGTGAAAACTGATAAATTTTCACGAATCTGCAAAAAGGGCTTGATTTTTTTCGCAATATCTGTTACAATGTATCTTGTTGACAAGTCTGTAAAGGAGGTGCCAGCTATGGCGAAATGCGAAATCTGCGGCAAGGGCGTTACTTTTGGTATTAAGGTTTCTCACTCTCACCGTCGTACCAACCGTACATGGAAGCCCAATGTCCAGCGCGTCAAAGCAATCGTGAAGGGTTCTCCCTGCCACATCTATGTTTGCTCCAGATGCCTGCGCTCCGGCAAGGTAGAGCGTGCAAACGGCTAAGTCTTATGAAACAGCAACGGAGTATCCGCGCATTGCAGGCGGGTACTCCGTTTGTTTTTTCTGCGCTGCATTTCATCATGCCCGGACGGTTTTCTCCGGGCGTTTTTCATAATCCGGAGCCCGCAAAATTTTTTCAGAATCCTGTGATATTTTGCGTGCTGCGGCGTCTTATATGCAGAAGGGAGGTGCAGGATGAACGATTTTGATGCGGTTTTCCGCGAATATTACGACGACGTGTTCCGCTTTCTGCGCGGACTGTCCGCGAATGAATCACTCGCAGAGGAGCTGACGCAGGAAACATTCTTCCGCGCCTTCCGTTCCATCGGACAGTACCGCGGAGAATCCGAGCTGCGCGTGTGGCTATGCTCCATCGCGCGCAATCTGTACTTCACGCACTGCAAAAAGGCCAAACGCTTCACCGGCAGTGATCTTCCGGAGGATACCGCAGAGGACGGAGCCGGTCTGACCGAGCTGATCGAGGACAAGCAGACAGCCATGCAGATCCACCGCATCCTGCACACCATGCGGGAGCCGTACAAGGAGGTTTTCTCCCTTCGGATTTTCGGGGAGCTTTCCTTTGCGGAGATCGGCGAGCTGTTTGGCAGGAACGCACACTGGGCATGCGTCACGTATCACCGCGCCAAAACGATGATACAGGAAATGATCGGAGGGGAAACAACATGAAACTGGAATGTGAGGTCATCCGCGACCTGCTGCCGCTTTACGCGGAAAACATGGTCAGCCCGGCGTCGCGGAAGCTGACGGAGGCGCATCTGGCGGAATGTGAGCCGTGCAGACAGTATCTGAACGGCCTGACCGCACCGGCGCCGGATGTGCAGTTCCGCATGGACAGCGCACAGCAGTTCGTGCGGTTTGAAAAAAAGAAAAAGCGGCGATTCGGCACAAAGGTCGCGCTTGGCACACTGCTGATTGTCTGCGCCGTTCTGCTCGTCATCTACATCAAGTTCTTCAACATCGCTGCTCTGCTGACGTACAGCATTGTCAGCCCGACGGTGCAGGTGGATTCGGATCCCGCACATTATGCGCAGTATATGGGGGAACAGGCACAGCAGGAATACCGCATCAAATGCGGCATGGACGAAAGCATCTTTCCTGCCGCGCTGACAGACAGCATGGATGTACAGGACTATAAAATGGTATACTATAATCCGTGGGATCCGCAGTATCTCAGCTATCTGACCGTAACCTACTCGCCGGAGGAGTATGAAGCGGAGCTGAAACGGCTGGAGGCCTGTCCGCATACGGAATACAAGGGGTATTACGATGTGACGGGCTTTGCAGGCGGCGAACCCCTGGCGGTCAGTGCAGACAGCTATTACGGTTTTGTCTACGCGATCAATACACCGGGCATGGAAAATACTGTCACCTACGCGGAAATCATCTTCTGCAACAGCCTGATGGATCTGGATTACAGGAAATACATCCCCGCAGCGTATCTGCCGGATGATTTCAATGTTCGGGTGAGCGTCATGCCGTTTGTGCGGGAAGCGAAATAATATCCCGGTGCATCTCACTGCGCGCAAAGCAGCACGGGAAGCAATCCGGATTCCGCGGCGGACTGATGCATGACAAACGCCGGAAACAAGGAAAAACAAACGGGCGCCGATGATTTCTGTCGGCGCCCGTTTTTTTCATGTTGCGGGATATTCCGCTTTGCGCTGCGGAACAAAAAACAGCAGAATCAGGATCAGCACAACATTGACGATCGTCGTGCCGATACCGGCCTCCAGACCGAACGCACCGCCGCCCATCCAGCTTGCCGCGCCGGTCTGCTCAAAGCGCAGCACGGAGGGGCCTGTATCCAGCCCGCTGACCTTCAGGCCGAAAAAGCTGCCCTGCGCCCAGTTCCATACCGTATGCAGTGCCGCCGGTCCCCAGATACTGTCTGTGCGGAGCATAAACAACGACATCGTCACGCCGAACAGTGCGACATTCAGCACGCCGCTGACCGAAGCCCCGTCGTTTCCGATGTGTACGGCGCCGAACACGAGCGCATTGAACAG
>JAFZBC010000144.1:0-4845 GCA_017561965.1 Oscillospiraceae bacterium | reverse complement strand
GTAGGGATATTTTTCCGCGCTGCTGCGGGGATCCGCAGGCGGGGCCGTTGTGCAGATGACTTCTGCTGCCGATGCCGCTGCTTCGGCTTCGGAAACGGTCGCGTCCGAGGAATGCGATGAAACAGCAGCAGATACGGCGGCTTCTGTATCTGTGAATCCCGGTGCTGTACCGCTTGCGCCGGGGACGGATGCAGCCGCCGTTGTCTGCGGCGTATCCGTTGCGGCAGACTGTTCTGCTTCGGAATGTGCTGCCGGTTCTGTCTGCTGCGGCTTCGGGGGATCGGTCTGTGCAGCGTGCTGCGGGAGTGTCGGTGCCGCCCCGTGAAACAGCATCAGCGAACCGTTGCCGCGGCGGAGCATTTTCTCCGCGGTCAGTGCCTGAAAAATCTGCCTTGCTGCCAGACTGCTTTCCGCACCGCCTGCCTCATGCGCATAGCAGCCCGGAGAAAGCCGGAACTGCATGATGCCGTCCAGCAGTGTGCTGCCGTTCTGGATGAAACGTTCATCGAAAAGCGGATCAATGTCCAGCGCACAGAGTGCGATCCAGACTTGTGCGGTGCTCTCGGGATTCTCCGTGCCGAAGCTGCGGTATGCACCGCTTTCCAGCTGTGCCGCCGCGAGATAATCCACGCCGCGTGCAACGGCATCCGCAGCCTCCGGCGTATCGCGGTACGGCGCAAGTGCCTGTAATGTCATCGCGGTCACGTCGGGATCGCCGGAATCTCCCGTCAGCGACCAGCCGCCGTCCTGCGCCTGCCGCCCGGCCAGCTCTCTGACCGTTTGCAGCTGCGTGACCTTTTCCGACGTGACGCCGTTGTTCATCAGATGCAGCGCAAAAATCCAGCTCATGATGCCCTGCCTGCCCGCGCTTGCATCCAGAATCTCCGTACACTGCGGGGACGGCTGCCCGGCGCAGGCAATGTACGTCAGTGCGATGCGCTCCCGGGATGTTGCAGAGGGCTCATCCATACTGTCAAGCACGGCGCGGACCGCATTGCCGTAAGCGGAGCAGTCAAAGCCGCGCTGCACCGCCGTCATCGCGTACCAGTCCGCGGCACTGTCGCCCGCCGTTTCCGGCAGAATACGCCGGATCCAGTTTTCCGGATCACCGCTGCTTTCTTTGGCGAGGATCTCCTCTGCAAGCGCAGCGCAGTCCTCCGCTCCGTATCCGGATGCGGTCAGCGGCAAAAACAGCCGGATGCTGCTCAGGAACACGATCAGAGCACAGCATCCGGCTGCAAGCATCCGTTTCAGATGCAGGTTCATTTCTCCGTGCGGCGGCGCATTGCCAGTGCAGCGCCGAAGCCCGCCAGCATCGTGACGGCCAGTGCAGGCACTGCGTTCGTATCACCGGTCTTGGTCGCAGCGGCCTTGGTGGTCGTGGTGCTGCCTGCCTTCGCGGTCGTGGTCGTTGCGGCAGCGGTCGTTGTTTCGGCGGCTTCCGTTGTGGTTTCCGGTGCGGCAGTCGTTTCCGCAGCTCCGACCTCTGCACGCAGCACGAACGGCGCAAGAATATGATCTGCCTTTGCGCTGATCTGTACGCTGCCGGCCTTTTCGAGTTTCAGATCGACCTTGCCGTCGGCATCGGTCTTGTATGCAGTTTCCTCACCGTCCACGGTGATAACGGCGTTTGCAACCGGGTCCGGAACAGGTGCGCCGTCTGCGCCGAACACCATCTCGGACAGCTTCAGTGTTACAGTATCACCCTGCTTTGCATCCGGCAGTGTGCGCACATCGAAATAGGCATAGCGGTCAGACCACTTGTCCAGATCCTGATAGACAAAGGCATTCAGATAATCGCCTTCCTTCACCGGATCCGACAGACTCATGGCAAAGCCGTCGTTGACATAGTAGCCGTAGCCGCCGCCGTTCGTCACGCCCCAGAGCGTCTTGAGGGAGAGGCCGTACTGCGTGGTTTCGTTCGCATAGCCCGCAGCCGCACCGCCGTTATAGAACTGCTCGTGTGCGGCGTAAAGCGCCTCGTCGATCGTCAGCTTGCCGTCGCTGTCAAGATCCTTGACCGTGACTGCCTCCGCTGCAACGACTGTCTTTCCGGCATTGCCGATCGTCACATAAACCTTTGCGGAGGCCTCCTCGGCGGATGCAGAGATTGCCGCTGCCTGAACAGCGAGTGCTGCCGTGCATAAGATGATACCGATTTTCTTCATGATCCTTCTTCTCCTTCTGGCGGTATATTGTTCCGTTCCGCGCATGAAAAATGCGCTTCCCCGGAATCGGAAAGCGCAGAACCGCGCGCCCCTGCACAGCGGTATGCTGCGGGGCGTCCGGACGGCTGCACTTTTCTTACCCAAAAATGTGAGCAATCAGCGTTGCTCTGACCGTATCACACACGGCAGGCGATCCGACTGTACGGTAGTGGAAGCTGCGACGGATTTGCACCGTTCTTCTCCTGTGATCTGCACGGCAGATCCGTGTGCTGTTATCATATTTGTATTATATCACGCCTGCTCCGTTTTGTCAAGGCGGCGGGGAGCCCCCGCGGGCGATTCCCTCCGGAGGTATTTGACCGGGCGCTCCTATTTTATCAAGCACATGCCGCTGGCTGCGGCTTCTGAAAGGTTACTTCGCCCGGCGCTCCGTTTTTATACGATAATCTTCCGGTTCCTCTTGACAAAATGTAATTTTTCATATATAATGTACTTAGTTGCAGCAACATGCAGCTAAAATATCACACCAATACAATGCAGAAAGGAATTTGGAACCATGAAAAAACAATTCGTCAAAGGCATCCTCGCAGCAACCCTCGCATTTGCAACCGTGCTCAGCGTTCCGCAGGGCTCGTTCCTGGGCGCAAAGAGTGACAACACCATCATCGCGTATGCAGCATGCAGCCACAATTACAGACATTACGGCACCTGGACCAGATGGAGCGTTGTCAGGTATCTCGGGCCGGAAAAATACCAAACCGAAACGATCGGCGGTAAACGCTATCGGTGTTATTACAGATATGCATTGCTGAAACGGCTTTATTGTTCCACATGCGTGAACTGCGGGTATCAGGATACCGCTCACCCGCTGAATTCGGAAACCAAAAAAGATTGGGTGCTGATTTCCAAGAAAAGAATCTGATAACAGGCAGCATATTCAAAACAAATCATAACGCAAAACGGAGCGCCCTCTGCGGACGCTCCGTTCCTGTTTTTATTTTGCGATTGCACGGTATTTGATCATCGCGCCGGTCACGGTATTCACAGAGGCCTCATACTCAAAAGCCTCTGTTTCAAACTCCAGCTCATAGACATACGCGCCGTTGCTGCGCTCGATCTTCGCCTTGGTGTATTCGACCGGCTGTGTCTTCATCAGTCCGGCCATGGACTCCGCACGCTTTGCGGCCTCGATCACGCCGATCGCGCCGGAAATATCCGCGGAAACCGGCGACACATCCACGGTATTGATGCTGCCCGTGACTGCATTCAGCTCCATGAGATACTGCGTGCCGTCATCCAGCGTGAACGCGATCAGATACACATTGCCGTCCTGTTTGACCTTGGTGAAGATCACCTTGTCCGGATCGGGATTGCCTGCACGCACAAGCGCCTGCTGCTTGGCACGCTCCGGGGGAATGATGTTCCCCACCTGCTCGGGTGCGGGTGACTCCGCAGAATACTTCATCAGCATTCCGGTGACCGCGTCAAATTCCATCGCATAGACAACGCCCTCGCCGTCCAGCAGCTCGTATTTATAGGAACCGGCGTCCCCGCCTGTGCTGAGCTTCTCTTTGAGAAACAGTACATCGGTGAGGCCAGTACAGCGCAGCGCTGCCTGCCGCATCTTTTCTGCGGGGATCCATGTTTCGATATGCTGGATCGGTTCCGCCTTGACGTTGCTGTCTGAGATCAGCGTACCTGTCTTTGCATCAAGCGCATATTCATGCTGTTGTCCACCCGGCACATACAGTACAATCTCATACCGCGGCGGCTGTTCGGCGGGCTTGAGCTTGGTGCTGAGGAATACCAGCGATTTTTCCGGCTGCTTTGTAAATTCCGCAGCCTTCTGCTGTGCCTCGGGCAGCGTCAGATAGTCCTGAAAGCGCCGGATTTCCTCCGGTTCAAAGTCCGCATGTGCAGGGGGATCCTGCATCGGTGCGGGACGCGGGTTTCTTGCTGCAAAATACAGCAGAATCCCGAAAATCAGCAGAACGCCTGCAAGTACGGCCAGCATACCCCAAAGCGGGACCGAAACGGTGCGTCCTGCGCCGTGATCCTGCCGGGTGATTTTGCGGATCTCTCCGGCAATCGGGGCTGCATCCTGCTCTGCGGGCGCATCGCCCTCGGGGATTGCAGCAGCGGCAAGCAGCGCCTCGGTGTCTGAATCGTGCCACGGCAGATGCCGGAGCGCCTCCCGGAGCGTTTCCGTATCGGGGGCTTCACCGCCGCGGGTGAATTTCAGCTGGCGGATGGCTTTTTCGGTGTTCTGTGCGAGCGTTTCCGGCGTGATGCCTCTGGCAGCAGCGGCTTCCTCCGGCGGAATGTCACAGAGCGACAGCGCAAGACTGCATCGGCTGCCGGGCGGCAGCTTCAGAACGGGCAGCAGCGCGGCCAGTTCGGCGTCATCGGGGAAATCGGGCGTACTGCGCTCCGCCGCGCGGGTCTGGCAGGTACGCAGCAGCCGCGGCAGCACCTCGGATTCCCAGCTTTCAGGGGAACGCTTGCGAACCGCCGCAATGGTTTCCGTCACGGCCGCACGCCCGCCGGAAAGAGAGCCGAGATACAGCGCAGCAAGCGGGAACAGCCGCTTCGCGCAGGAAATCAGCGCCTCTGATTGATCTGTCATAACCGCACCACCCTTCGCAAAGTATCCTTGTATTATATTATAGCATATTAT
>JAFZBC010000143.1:0-4371 GCA_017561965.1 Oscillospiraceae bacterium | reverse complement strand
GAGTTCAGATACTTGGGCTCGCCGCCCTTTTCGATCGTGCGGCCGCCGAATGCGATGACGCTGCCGCGCAGGTCAAAGATCGGGAAGATCACACGGTTCCGGAACCGGTCGTAGAGATTGCCGGATTTCTGGGAGCGGCTGCACAGGTTGGAGGCGAGCAGCTCCTGATCGGTATAGCCGAGATTATGCATGGCGTTCAGCAGACCGTCCCACTGTTCACCCGCGTAGCCGAGCCCGTATTTCCGGATGATCTCCGGCTTGAGGGCGCGTTCTTTCAGATAAATCAGACCGCGCTTGTCAGGACCGGTCAGGTTTTCAAAATAATATTTTGCGGCGGCGCGGTTCATTTCCAGCAGCCGCATCCGCATATTCGCTTCGCCGTTGTCATGCTCCTGCTCCGGCACGGACATGCCTGCGCGCTCTGCGAGCATCCGCACGGCGTCCATATACTGGAGCCCTTCGATCTTCATAATGAAGGTGATGACGTCGCCGCCTGCATGGCAGCCGAAGCAGTAAAAGCTGTTGTTCTGCGTATATACCACGCAGGAGGGCGTTTTCTCCGAGTGGAACGGGCACTGGCATTTGAGCAGGGAGCCCGCCCGGATCAGCTGCACATAGCTGCCCATGACCGCGTCGATCGGATTGGACTGCTTTAACTGGTAAAGAAATTCCTGCGGCAGCATCTGCGCACCTCCTTTGTGTATTGCATTCATCGTATCATGCTCCGGACAGCGCTGTATGACAGCTTTCCGAAAAACAGATGAAATCGGGGCGCGCTTTCATAGAATACGTACCGCCGTGCAGAAAAACGCTGTGTTATTTCACATCCCACGAGCGCGGGATAAAGAGCTTTTCGTAGTCGTTGATCGCGTAATCGTCGCTCATGCCCGAGATGTAATCGCAGACGGCGCGCGCGACCGAATCCCGTTCCGCGATGAGGCGGTAGACAGCGGGCATCTCCTCGGGATGCGTTTCGTAATACGCATACAGGCGGCGGATCAGTTCCTGCGCCTTGTGATCCTCCGTTTTGGCCGCGGAGCCGGAATATACATTCTGATAAAGAAACCGGTGTAGTGCGTCATGCGCCTGCCGGATGTCCGGCATCATGTCCATGACGTCACTGCCGTGTTCGATGACCGACGTGATCATCGTCGTAATGCGCGAGGATTTGGAATGCCCGAGAATTTCGGTGCAGTCTGCGGGCAGGTCGCTCTCTTTCAGGATGCCGCCGCGGATCGCATCGTCGATGTCGTGGTTGATGTATGCGATGCGGTCGGCCAGCCGGACGAGATTGCCCTCTCTGGTGGCCGCGGTCATATTCGTATGGCAGAGGATGCCGTCGCGCACCTGTCTGGTGAGGTTCAGCCCCTTGCCGCCCTTTTCGATGCACTCGACCACGCGGACGCTCTGCTCGTAATGGCGGTAGCCGCCCGGGGTGATGTCGTGGAGCGCCGCTTCGCCGGCGTGTCCGAACGGGGAATGCCCGAGGTCATGCCCCAGCGCGATCGCTTCGGTGAGATCCTCGTTCATGCGCAGCGCTCTTGCCATTGTCCTTGCGATCTGCGCGACCTCCAGCGTATGCGTCAGGCGCGTGCGGTAATGATCCCCGATCGGGGACAAAAAGACCTGCGTCTTGCGCTTTAACCGCCGGAATGATGCGGAATGCAGGATACGGTCGCGGTCCCGCTGGAATTCGGTGCGCAGCGGGCAGAACGGTTCCGGCACATCGCGGACGGCTTCTGCGGCATGGCAGGCATTTTCACAGAGCATGGCTTCTTCAAAGACTTCGGTCTGTTCACGGACCGTCATAGGATCACTCCTTCCGGCAGATCTGTTGCTTCTTCTGTTTATATATACAGGAAAAAGGCTGTGAAATCCTCTATTTCGCCGTGAACCTTCATAAAATTCAGAAGTTTTTACATTCATGCAGCGGCACCGGGTGCCTGTTTTATGCAAAATCACGGTGCTGCATAAAAATGAAAGATCCGGCTGCTGACGTTGCAGTCATACAGCCGGAATGATTTCATGAATAGCGCGCGAAGATTATTTTGAGAAAAGGTCGATCAGCCACTGGAGGCCGCCGTACCAGAGAATGCACATGATGATCGTTGCGAGGATCAGTCCGAGGAGGATCGCCGGAACGGATTTCTTGCGGGACACATGCAGCAGCGATGCGATCAGGGAGCCTGTCCATGCGCCGGTGCCGGGCAGTGGGATGCCGACGAACAGCAGCAGTCCCACAAATTCGACCTTGCGGATCTTATCCGCCTTTTTTCCCGTGCCGCGCGCCTTCAGCCAGAGCGCCAGCTTGCGCATCCAGCCGATTTTGCAGCCCTCCATCCAGTTGAGGATCTTTTCGATGAACAGCAGAATGAACGGGATCGGCAGAATGTTGCCGAGGATGCAGGGGCCGACGGCCTCCCACATCGGGATTTTCAGAATGGAAGCCGCAAGCAGACCGCCGCGGAGCTCCAGCAGCGGGATCATTGAGATCACGAACGGGATCAGGATCGGCGGCAGTCCGCCGAGCAGGGATGTCATTTTTGCGGCGAGCCGTTCGGCACCGCCGGATAACAGAAATGCAGAGAGCATCATGATGCAGCTTCCTCCGTATGTCAGCCGCAGGATTTGCGGCGGATCCTTTTGTGTTTGGGTTGTCCCGCCGGATGCAGGGACACATGTGATATTATCCCATAAAACTGCCGCGGCGTCAAGTATTTTGCGGAAAATTACCGCTTTTGCACAAATTTCCCGTATCCTGCCGCTGAAATCGTCGATTATCTCTAAAAAGATGTACAGTGCCCGCGGTTTCCTTGCCGAACTGCATAAATCAGCCGCACGGCACTTTTCTTTTTTTGCGCTTTGTGATAGAATATAGCTATCAATTATGCGCGTCCGATGCATAATGGGAAAGGAACGGAAAACGTATGGGATTTTCAGTCACAGAGCTGTTCAAAAAATACGGCGACAAGGTCGTCGTGGATCATCTCAGCTTTCGGATGGATGAGCCGGGCGTGTACGCGCTGCTCGGCACGAACGGCGCAGGCAAAACGACCTCGATCCGCATGATCCTCAACATGCTGGCGAAGGACGGTGGCACCGTGGAATGGAACGGCGGCCCGCTGACGCTCCGCACCTGTAATGTCGGGTATCTGGCGGAGGAGCGCGGTCTGTATCCGAAGAACACGCTGATGGATCAGCTGATGTATTTTGCGGCGCTGCGCGGCGTTTCCAAAGACGAGGCAAAGAAGCGCATCGCATACTGGGCCAAGCGTCTGGAGGCGGAGGAGTACCTCTATCCGAAGCAGGAGGGCAGAAAGCCCGTCAAGCCGAAGAAGGCCGATCAGCTTTCCAAGGGCAATCAGCAGAAGATCCAGCTGATGATGGCGCTGCTGAGCGACCCGGAGCTGCTCATCCTCGATGAGCCGCTTTCCGGTCTGGATCCGGTCAACACGGATCTGTTCAAGAGCATCATTCATGAGGAGATCGACAAGGGCAAGTACCTGATCATGTCCAGCCACCAGATGGCGACGATCGAGGAATTCTGCACCGATCTGACGATCCTCAGCCGCAGCAAGACCGTTTTGCAGGGCAATCTGGCGGAGATCAAAAAGAGCTACGGCCGGATCAATCTGTTCGTCAAGGCGGAGCAGGATCTGAAAGCGCTGATCGAGGCGGCGGGCGTCACGATCCTGACGAGCGTCGGCTTCTCCTATCAGTGCAGAGTGACCGGCGAGGCGCAGGCGAACGAGCTGCTGAAAACGCTGGTCGCACAGGGCATCACGCTGATTGCCTTTGAGCTGCGCGAGCCGAGCCTGCATGAGATCTTTGTGGAAAAGGTGGGCGAAGTGCATGAAGAATCCTGAACTGCGCGGGATCGGAACGGTCTTTCGCTACACGGTGCAGCAGCACTATAAAACACGCTCAGTCATTATTTTCCTCGTGATCCTGTTTCTGCTGGCTGTCGCGTCCATGCCGGTGATGCTGCTGCTCTCCGGCCGCCAGAAGGAGGTCACGGAAACGCAGATCGCGTCGGTGTATCTGCGCAATGAAACCGGCTATGCGTTCAATCCGGACGCCGTACACGCAGATGCGCGCTATGCGGGCGTTACGATAGTAGAAACGGCTGAGGATGACGAAGCGCTCTCGCAGCGCGTGATGAACGAGGAAACAGCAACTGCGGCGGTGCTGTCGATCGGCACGGACAAGGCTTCGGTGTTCCGCAGTGCTGCCGGTGCAAACAAAAAAACTGCGGCGGTTTCCGGCGGGGAGCAGAAGCAGTTTACGATCCGGACGTTCTACGGCGAGGACGGCAGCGTGACCGGCGCGGATGCCGAAACGCTCAACCGCGTGCTGGAGGATGCGCTGCAT
>JAFZBC010000142.1:0-5536 GCA_017561965.1 Oscillospiraceae bacterium | reverse complement strand
GGGAGATCGCCTGCGAAAAGGATCTTCTCGGAAAGAAGGTGCTCGTCACAGCGGGCGCCACGCGCGAAGCAATGGATCCGGTGCGGTTTATCACAAACCACTCCTCCGGCAAAATGGGCTTCGCGGTCGCGCAGGCTGCGATGCGCCGCGGCGCGGAGGTCACGCTGGTCGCTGCGCATACGGATATTGCACCGCCGCTGTTCACGGAGCTCGTGCCGGTCGTATCCGCTGCGGATATGTTTGAAGCGGTCACCGCCCGCGCGGCGGATATGGACATCATCATCAAGGCGGCCGCCGTTTCGGATTACACGCCGGTCACAACATCGGATCAGAAGATCAAAAAATCGGACGGTACGTTCAGCATCGAGATGAAGCGCACGCAGGATATTCTGAAATATCTCGGCGCACACAAACCGGAAGGGCAGTTCCTCTGCGGCTTTTCCATGGAAACCGAACATGTTCTGGAGAACTCGCGGAAAAAGCTCATCGCCAAGAACTGCGACATGATCTGCGCAAACAGCCTGCGCAGAGAGGGCGCGGGCTTCGGCACGGACACCAACATCCTGACGCTCATCACGGCGGACAAACAGGTCGAGCTGGAGAAAATGTCCAAGGAGGAGGCTGCGCACCGCATCCTTGACATGATCCTGGAGCTCACTGCAAAATAACAGATCCGGCACGGAGTATGTACGCTCCGTGCCGTTTTTTTGCTGTCCGCGCACAATCCGCACCGGAACCGGTCAATCATTAACTATCAACGAATTTTATTATAACAAATTGCATAAGCAAGGCGGGAAAATGCTGTGCATAGCGCCAAAAACCGGGCGGGAATCTTGCAATTTCCGGCAATTTATGTTATACTATATGTAATCCATTTCCATACCATCCACCGAATTGCTTTGCTTTTCAGGAGGGACTTTCAATGAAAAAACTGTTTTCTGCCTTACTGTCAATCGCCTGCCTGCTTTCCTGCGCGGCAGCGATCATGCCTGCATCTGACAAGACGGTGCAGCCGGACAGCAGCAGCACCGTGCTGACTGCATTCGCGGCCGATGCGACGGAGCTCATCCCGGGCAAAAACGCGGCAAGCTACAAATTCAAGTATGCCGATTCCACCTGTTATAAGATCTCGGTCACACCTGTTTCCATCTATGAAAGACTCGAGGACAACTCTATGCGCAACTGGACCCAGTGGCCGCTGGATCCGGACACGAGCAAGCCTGTCACCGACGCCCCGCTTTACAGCTACTATAAGATCGACATCACACATACCGAGGGCAACAACCAGGTCGTGAAGGATCTGTCCGAGTACCGCATCGGTCTTTCCAAGGGCGTCATCACGGCACTGGAGGACACGCCCTGCCAGACCGTCGAGATTCCGGAATTCGTCAAGTCGTACATGGAGAAAAACGGCGGCGGCGTGGAGATTGCGGATAACGGCAAGGCCACTGTGATCGGCCCGAACGCCTATACCAACGCATATCTGAAAAACATTGACCTGACCGGCATCACCTATATCGGCAAGAATGCCTTTTCTTCCTGCAAATACATCACCGAGATTACGATTCCGGCTTCCGTCCGGAGCATCGGTGACGGCGCGTTCCTCTCCAGCGGCCTGAAAACGCTGGATATCAAGTGCGACCTGCCGGTGATTCCGGTATCGCTCTGCGAAAGCACCCAGCTGACCAAAATCACCCTGGCACATCCCGAGCAGGTTCGCCGGATCGGCAAGTCTGCATTTAAGAATACGCCTCTGACCTCCACGCTCTTTGCGGGCTGGGTCGGCAAGGACGTTTCCAAGTACGAGAGCCTGACCGTTGACGACAGCGCATACGAAAACTGCGTTTCGATCAAGTCCGTCAAGATGCCTGACAACCTGATCTTCCTGGAAAAGAGCGTCTTTAAGGGCTGCACCAGCCTCAGCGAGCTCGTGATCGGCAAGAACACCCTGTCGCTCGATGCAGAATGCTGCGCAAACTGCACCGCACTGGATTCGATCACCTTCAACGATGTGCTGTACTCCCTGGGCGGCGGCGTTTTCTCCGGCTGCACCTCGCTGAAAAAGGTTGAGAATATGCCCGATACGCTGGAGGACTGGGTCGCCGTGACGCAGACCACCGGCTACGGCTTCGGCAACAATATGTTCGCAAACTGCAAGTCCCTGACCTCCGTGGCGCTCCCCAAAAGCATCACCAAGATCCCGGAGGGCGTGTTCAAGGGCTGCACGGCGCTGAACTATGTCTACAACTCCGAGAACATCACCAGCATCGGCAAGGAAGCCTTCCAGGGCTGCCAGCACCTGCTGGAGGCAAAATATCCGAAGGTCACCGCGATTGAGAATTACGCGTTCGACGGCTGCTCCGATCTGAAGGAGATCGTCTTTGAAAACTGCACCTCCGTCGGCGACTATGCGTTCCGCAAGTGTTCGTCCGCAACCAAGTTCAGCGTCGGCAGCTGCAAGACCGTCGGCCAGAACGCACTGGAGGGCTGCTCCTCTCTGAAGAGCATCAAGCTGCTCTCCGATTCCTACGGCGCATACGTCTTCAAGGACTGCACCGCAGCAACCACCATTGAAATCAAGTGCGACAAAATGGCGCAGACCCCGAAGGGCATGTGCTCCGGCTGTTCCGCACTGACAACGCTCAAGGGCGATCTTTCCAAGGTGCCGATCATCTCGGATTCCACCTTTGCGGACTGCACCTCGCTCCAGAACGTGGACTTCTCTTCTGTCCGGATCATCGAGCAGAACGCATTCTCCAACTGCACCTCGCTCAAGAGCATCTGCAAGGGCGCGATCACCGCTGAGGACTACGGCGCAAAGTGCTTCTACAACTGCTCCGCGCTGAGCGCAGAGGTCAGCGGCAGCATCTCGACGATCGGCATGAGCGCGTTCCAGAAGAGCGGCATTACCAAGGTCAACGTCAACGGCATGGTCGGCGGTACGGTCGTTGTCGGCCAGTCTGCATTCGCGGACTGCCCGTCCCTCGCATCCGCTACGATCCTCTCGCCGGAAGGCGCCGTGTTCTCCGTCAAGGACGGTGTCTTTGCGAATTGCCCGAAGCTGACAACCGCTGTGTACGCAGGCCCGATCATTACGTCCGGCATGTTCAAGAACTGCACCGCGCTGAACGATGTGCAGATCAGCGCACCGACAATCAATTCCAGCGCATTTGAGAATTGCAGCAGCCTGACGATGGTCAAATCTCTGGACGATCCGACCAAGAGCATCATTGCCAAGGAAATGGGCGGCGCCGCATTCAAGAACTGCTCTGCACTGAAAACAGCACCCTCTGACAAGAATACGACCTATACCGGCACGCAGCAGTATTTCGGCTGTGAGGCACTGACCAAGGCGGAAACCAGTATGCTGACCGCAGGCATGTTCAGCGGCTGCACCAAGCTCGCCTCTGTTTCGCTCGCAAGCGATATCACTGCAATCCCGGAAAGCGCATTTGAAAACTGCAAGGCGCTGACTGCCATGAACCTCAACGACATGCTGAGCATCGGCAGCAAGGCATTTGCAGGCTCCGGCATCAAGGAGGTCAAGATCGAGAATGCGCAGAAGATCGGCATGAATGCATTCAGCGGATGCACGTCGCTGACGAAAGCCGACGTTTCGGCTGAGCTGATCGACACCTATGCCTTCACCGGCGACAAAGCCCTGAAGGAAGCAACCATCTGCACGGCCAAGATCAATTCGTTTGCATTCAAGGACTGCTCGGCACTGAGCAAGGTCACGCTCCAGAATTCGGATTCCCGTGTGCTGGATTACATCGGCACGGATGCGTTTACCAACTGCGCATCGCTGACGGATCTTGTGATTCCGGGCTCTCCGTCCAAGATTGAGTACCATGCATTCGGCTTCACCAACAGCAAGGTCACGGAGGACTTCCTCTGTGCCGGTGCAAGCGATTCGACCGTCAAGACCTACGCAGATACCTATAAGGTACCGTTCTGCGACATCAAGGATTATAATGCGGAGGAGCGCGCAAAGCGCAACACGCCCGGCGATGTGGACGGCAACGGCCTTGTTTCGGTTGCGGATGCGGTCAAGCTGACGAAGTTCCTGCTCGGCACGGATACGGAGCCGGACAAGCTGAAAGCCGGCAACGCAGACCTCAACAAGGATCAGAAGATCAACGCAATTGATCTGACGCTCCTCAAAATGAAGCTGCTGAAGCGCTGAACAAAACAAAAAGGCTGCACGGCAAGCGCTGTGCAGCCTTTCTGTATTAAAGCGGTATCTCCGATGGATTTGAAATCCCGCAATATGAAAAAAAGTAGTAAATGCATTACTTTCATCATAATGGGATTCTTAAGGGACAGTGTCCCTTAAGCGGAAGTTTGAGGGCGGAGCCCTCAATTCTAATCCATCGGAGATCCCTCTTACCCGCGCGGGATTCCCGCAAGATCGCGGATGACCTCTCCGGCGAGAATCAGTCCTGCCGCAGCCGGAACGAACATGACAGAGCCCGGCGTACTTCTGCGGCCTGTGTTCCCCTCCGGCGGCGCACCGACAGCAGGCGGCTCTTCGGAATAAACAACTTTCAGCGCGTCCACGCCGCGCTTGCGCAGCTCATACCGCATGACACGCGCCAGCGGACAGACCTTTGTCTTGTAAATATCCGCAACGCGCAGCGCGGTCGGGTCGAGCTTGTTGCCTGCGCCCATACAGGAAATCACCGGAACACCCGCTGCCTTTGCGCGCAGGATGATCTCCAGCTTTCCCTTGACCGTGTCGATCGCGTCGATCACATAGTCATACTGCGAAAAATCAAACTGCTCTGCGGTTTCCGGCAAAAAGAAGCAGCAATGCCGGTTGACTGTGGTTTCCGGACAGATGTCCCGGATGCGCGCGGCGGCCGCATCCACCTTGTTTTGCCCGAGCGTGCTGTGCAGCGCGATGATCTGGCGGTTTAAGTTGGATTCGCAGACGGTATCGCTGTCAATCAGATCAAGCGTCCCGATCCCCGTGCGTGCAAGCGCCTCGACGGCATAGCCGCCGACCCCGCCGATTCCGAACACCGCGACTCTGCTGCCGCGGAGCCGCGCCATGGCATCCGCGCCGAGCATCTGCTCCGTGCGGGAAAACTGTTCCTGCATATGCATCTCCTCCGTTTGTGCGTGTTAGGTTCCATATCATTATACAGCCGGTATCCCGAAATGTCAAGCGGGCGGGCGGGGAGACCCCGCTGGCGTATCCCTTCGGCGACGGTTGGCAATGCGCTCCCAACTTTCAATGCACACGCCGCGTGGCGGCTTCTGTCAGGCTTCTGCTCCGATTTTGCTCCCATGTTTACAAATTCAGAGTGAAATAGCACTTCTCCCATTGAAATTTACGAAATAATATGGTATAAGCGGGCAGTGCCCGCATCCGTTTCAGCTCCCATGTTTGCAAATTCAGAATGAAAAACCGTTTCTCCCATTGAAATTTACGAAATAATATGGTATAATAAGGAAAATGCTTTCCGTTTTCAGAATAAGGAGTATTTGATTATGCTGTATGATTTCACACAGGAGCGACTGGTTGAAATCC
>JAFZBC010000141.1:0-2042 GCA_017561965.1 Oscillospiraceae bacterium | reverse complement strand
GCCGGAAATTCGCAGTCGGGCCGCCGACATCATGCAGATAGCCCTTGAAATCCGGCAGCGTGGTCAGGTATTTTGCCTCCTCGATCACCGATTCCTCCGAGCGCATTGTCATGCGTCTGCCCTGATGCAGCGCGATCGAGCAGAAAATACAGAACACGAAGCAGCCGCGGTTGTGCGTGATCGAAAAGCGTACCTCCTTGATTGCAGGAACGCCGCCCTCGGATTCGTACATCGGGTGATACGTCCGCTGGAACGGCAGCTTGTAGAGATCATCGAACTCCTGCTGCGTCAGTGAGGTCGCAGGCGGATTCTGCACGAGCATTTTGTCACCGTGCCGCTGAATGATGCGCTTGCCATAGACCTCGTCCTGCTGATCATACTGGATACGGCAGGCCTTTGCATAGGCCTCCTTGCTCTCCTTCACCTGCGCATAGGACGGACATTCCGCGGAGCCAAAGGGCGTATCTGCCGGATCGCAGAGGTAGCATGTGCCCCTGATGTCGCGAATCTCGCTGACCGGCACGCCTGCATCCAGCAGTGCGGCCATTTCCAGCATACTGTGCTCCCCCATGCCGAAGCTCAGGATATCCGCACCGCTTTCCAGCAGCACGGACGGGTGAACGCTGTCGTCCCAGTAATCGTAATGCGCAAAGCGGCGCAGCGACGCCTCCAGCCCGCCGATCAGAATCGGCACACCGTTTCCGTAAATACTGCGGATTTTTTTGCAGTATACAATCACGGCTCTGTCCGGGCGCTTGCCCGCCAGATTTCCTGCGGAATACGCATCATCGGAGCGCTTTTTCTTTGCCGAGGTATAATGCGCGACCATGCTGTCAATATTGCCCGCGCTGACAAGAAAGCCGAGGCGCGGGCATCCGAAGCGCTGAAAATCGCGGTCGGATCTCCAGTCCGGCTGCGCGAGCATCGCAACCGAGTAACCTGCGTGCTCCAGAATGCGGCAGATGATCGCCGCCCCGAAGCTCGGGTGATCGACGTAGGCATCCCCGTTCACATAAACAAAATCCGGCTGTGTGACGCCGCGTTCCCGCAGTTCCTCTGCCGTCACCGGGATAAAACCGGTCATGCTGATGCTCCTTTCCGGCCGGATATGCAGATGATCCGGAAATTCTGTAAAAACTGAAACAAATGTGCAAAAGCTGCTCCTGCGTATGGAGTCTGTGCAAATTTTGCGGCCATATTATCCATGTTTTCCGAAAAAACGACGTTTTGTTTGATTCGCCGTGATTTTCGAAATCAATGCATTGTGATCTGCAAATCACGCAGAAACTCTGTACAAAACGGCGCATCTCCTGAAATATTGCGAATCATGTGCCTTGATGTCCAGATATTGCCGCCGGTTTGTCCATGTTTTCTGCAAAAGCTGCATATCAGATGGGGTGCCATGCAAGATCGTCCTGATATTCAGCATAAAATGCATTTTTACCGCAAAAATTGCGAATCAGATACAGCACTTGTCATTCCGTGCGGTCAAGATACTGCACGGGAACATTGTCCGTCAGCCAGACGCCGTTCTCCGCCTGATAGAAATATGCGCCGTCGCGGTGCATTTCATCCGCACGCACGCGCAGGATCACAGGCTTGCCATGCCGCTGCCCGACCTTCCGCGCAGTTTCCAGATCCGCGGAAAGATGCACCTGCTGCCGCGACATCGGGCGCAGTCCCTCCGCAAGAATGCTGCTGAGAAAGCGCTCCGCGGTGCCGTGCCAGAGATACTCCGGCGGCGCTTTGCGTTCCAGCCCGAGCTCCACATGAACCGAGTGTCCCTGATTCGCGCGGATCTTCGTGTGGTCTTCGTTGAAGGAATACCGCATTTTTTCATCCGTGCGGACAATCTCCTCCAGCATGTCCGGCGTGACCGGATGCCCGGCCTTCTGCATTCCGGCGAGCAGCGGGGCAACCTCCGCCCAGCCCTGCCGGTCGAGTGAAATGCCTGCCGCCTCCGGCTGATGCCGGAGAATCAGGCTCAGAAATTTGCTGTGTCTGACCAGATCAGCCATTATGCATGCCTCCTGACCTGCCGT
>JAFZBC010000140.1:0-8224 GCA_017561965.1 Oscillospiraceae bacterium | reverse complement strand
TGTGAACACATATTTATTGGTGCAGAAATGGCAGCAGACCTCAATTTCCGGCATCTCCGCAGCCATGTCGCGCAGCGTTTTCACATCCAGTGCGCGGAGCATCCGCTCGGTGCGTTCGCGGGAGCAGTCGCAGGCATAGGCAGGTTCCGATTTGTCCAGCAGCTCCGGATTCAGACCGTTCAGCAGCTTCTTCGCAATATCGTCCGCAGTCATGCCGTCAAGCAGCAGATCTGTGACGCTGGTGATGCTGCTGAGGTTCTGCTCCAGCTGCACGATGTCCGATTCCGGGGCGAAGGGGAGCAGCTGAATCAGATAGCCGCCCGCACAGTTGACGGTCAGGTCGGGGTTGACAAGCACGCCGAGTCCGCAGGCGGTCGGGATCTGTTCGCTCTCTGCAAAATACTGCGTCACATCCTCGGCAATCTCGCCGGAAACCAGCGCGGTCTGGCCGGAATACGGCTCCTTCATGCCGATATCCTTAATCACAAAGATCGTGCCGTCCGTGCCGACAGCACCTGCAACGTCGAGCTTGCCCTTGCTGTTCAGCGGCAGCTCAACGAGCTTGTTTTCTGCGTAGCTTTTGACATTTCCGAGGTCATCCGCCACAGCGAGCAGAATGCCCGCAGGCCCGCCGCCGTCCAGACGCACGGTCACGGTATCGCCCGGTTCTTTCAGCGTGTAGCCGATCAGCGATGCCGCCATGGAGAGTCGTCCGAGTGCTGCCGTGCAGACGGCAGAGGTCTTGTGGATGCGCTCCATCTCGCGGCACATCTCCGTACCCTCCAGCACCGCGCAGACGACTGCGCCGTCACCGGATAAATAACGCTTCAGCTTGCCTTTCATAGTATCACTTCTTTCCGTTCATTGTCATTCAGTCGAGGTCGAGCCAGAGGAAATGTCTGCCGCAGTGCAGGCACCGGAACAGAAATCCCTGTACGCAACCGTGCCTGACGGTATATTCCTTCACAAAGCTTAGCTCGGAAATATTAGCTTCCTGATCGTAGGTTTCTTCGATTTCCTGTGCCAAGCCCATTTTTTCAATGTCCTCCCAGCCGACCGAACCGAGAAATGCACAGTAGTCATTGCAATGCGTATACCAGCGCGAGGACTGCCACGCATAATAGCCGGGTGTGCGGTGATTCCATTCGTCCTGTGATGCAGCGTCTGCCGGCCGATTTCCGACCAGCCAGCCATCCTGAAAGGTACACCGGAATTTCGCGGCAGCAGAGCCGTCCGCAATACATGCGGGGCAGAGATAGTCCATTTTCTCAAACGGCATCTCATCATCATCATCATTATCGGTGCTGCTGTTCACATGCAAGTCGCCGTAAAACGGTCCGTCATACCAAATCTCGGTTTGTCTGCCGCAGCAGCAGCAGATTTTCGGTTCGTCCTGCCTGAACATTCCGGTATCAAGCGGATCCGGGTGATATCTGAATTCCGGCATCATGACCGTTCCTCCTTCAATTCTGCAGTTTCTGTCCGCCCGCCGCTCTTGCTACATAGAGCAGCCGCTGCGTATTGTCCTGCGGGGCGGTGAAGGTATCACCGTCGAGCGTTTCCAGCAGCGTAAATCCGGTTTCGGAGAGCAGCGTCCGGATCTGCTCCGGCTGCCAGATCCGTTCCGTGAATTCCTCTGCGGAGCGCAGATATTTTCTGCCCTCCAGCTGTTCAAAGAAATCGAGCCGGATCGTCACCGGATATTCCGGTGCAGTGTCCTGCAAATGATTCTGCCAGACGCAGACCGCGTCCGGCAGTTCATAGACAAAGCATTGTTCACCGAGCACATGCCGGTGCTTGTACTCGGTATTGACATCAAACAGGAACAGCGCGCCTGCATTGGAAAACAGATTGATGCGCGCAAAGGTCTGCCGGACATCCGCAGCCGTCTGCAAATGATTCAGGCTGTCGAGCGCGCAGACCGTCACGCTGATGCAGCCGAACAGGTCGAGCCTGCGCATGTCCTGCTTCAGATACTGCACAGGCAGGCCGCTGTCGTATTTTTTATCGAGCGCCTCGCTGAGCATTTCCTCGGAGCCGTCAATGCCGATGACGTCCCAGCCGAGCTTTGCAAATGCCTCGGAGAGCGAGCCTGTTCCGCAGGCGAGATCCAGCAGGATGTTATCCGGCATCGGCTGCGCCCATTTCCGGATCAGCCGGTCGAGTGCCGCGGCGCGATCTGCATAGCGGACATTCTGCGTCAGCGCATCGTAATACTGCGCAAAGACGCCGTAGGCCGGTGTCATTCCGCCTTGTCCTCCTGCTTTTTCAGTCTGTCAAAGACAATCGCATAGCCGCCGGAGCTGACCATGCTGAGCGAGCGGTTCACGCGGCTGATTGTGGCGGTGCTGGTGCCCGTTTTTTCGACGATTTCCGCATAGCGGCAGTCCTCGGACAGCAGCTTTGCGATCTGATAGCGCTGCGCAATCGCAACGAGCTCCTGCGGGGTGCAGAGATCCTGCATGAACATTGCGATCTCCTCCGGCGTTTCCAGAACGGCAAATGCCTCGTAGAGATCCTTCAGATGTGCCTGATCCATCGGCTTGAACATCATACATGCCTCCTTTGTTGTCGTAGAGATCCGTTTCGGATATTATTATTTTAGCACATTAGTCCGTAAAAGTAAAGGGTATTTTCAAATTTTTTTCAGGTTGTACGGTTCAGCACGCCGTTTTTTCAAAAAAATTCGTCCTGTGAGGACGAAAATCATTCGTTGTTACCAAATTTTCACAAAACGAACACATAAATTGGATATGATAAATAGTACAAAACATCGGGTAAGGCGCGGGAACGTACCGGTTTCCGCCGCCCGTAACAGGAAGGGGTAATTTCTTATGCGCATTTCAAAAACCAGCCGGAGAGTCATCTCCGCGGCGCTCAGTGCCGTCATGACGGCAACACTGATCGTCACGCCGTCCCTGCCGGTATCGGCAGCTTCGTATTCCGTCGGCAAAAAGCTGACGACAAAGGAAGGTTCCAATGCCTACCGCACTGAAACCGCGAACATTGCGACCTCCGGTCTGAAAACGATTTCCTTTTATGTAACGGTCGATGCGCCGGACGTTGAGGAAGTTTCCGTGTCCTACGGCTTCGGCATCGGCATCGACAAGGATCCGTGGTGGATTGAGATGGATCACGGCAAGTTCCCGTCTAAGCCCGCCGATCCGGATGATACCGGCACAAGCGTCAAGATCCCGGCAAATGTTTCCACGCCGATCAAGGTGGATGTTTCCAGCGTCAGCGGCATCAAATATGAAACCGGAAAGTATGCCGGTGAGTTTGAATTCCGCAACTACTATGTTTCCAATGACGGCACACTGACGCTTGACAAGATCGTTGCAAACGATACGTCCTCGTCATCCTCGTCGTCTTCTTCGTCCTCGTCTTCGTCCTCCAGCAGCAAGGCTGCCAAGAGCGGTGCATACTCCTTCAAGGACAACAAGGACGGCACCGCGACGGTTTCCTCCACGCTCTCCGGCACGATCGACGAGCTCGACTTCCTGCTGACCGCGGGCAAGGACGAGGAATCCTACATGAAGAACGGCACCAGCACCTGGAAAGAGGGCGACCCGATCAACAGCCGCAAGATGACCTACCAGGAATTCGGTCTGCCGAATGTCAAGCCGAGCACCTCCGATGACAAGCCGACTGAAAAGCTCACGCTGGAATCCTTCACCTTTGCTGTGGAATCCAAGACCAACATGGATACGTTCATGTACGGCTGCGGCCTGAACGTTGAGTATAAGTCGCCTGCGGATACCGAATACTGGCTGCACAAAGACGATCCGGACTCCAACAAGGGCTACTGGTACAATGAGCACGGCCTTGACGAGGACGGCAACCCGGAAAAGGGCATCGAGGATCTTGAGATCGAAGTCGGCACCGGCACCACGCTGGAGGATGCAGGCAAATGGATCGAGGTTGAGTGGCCCGTTCCGGACGCCATCCGGGATTACACCCTTTCCAAGCCGACTGATGCGATTTCGTTCCAGTACTGGTACGGCGCAAACAAGGAGGACGGCTATGAGGAGGTCAAGTCCTGCACGCTGAAATCCGCGACCTGCACCTACACCTACGAAAAGACCATCCCGTATAACTTCACCGATTCCATTTCCTGCAATGAAAAGCTGACGCAGGGCGATAAGACCACCAACTCTGTCAACGTCAAGTATTCCAAGGGCACCAACAACGAGGGCATCCCGCGCGCCATCAAGTTCACAGTGGAATCTCCGTCCGAGATCAAGAAGCTCGTGTTCGGCGTCGGCACCTCTGATACGGCTTCGACCGAACAGTTTACGCAGCAGCAGGCTGCAATCCTCAATGCAGGCAAGAAGCAGGAGATCATGTGGATCCTGCCGGATTCCGTTGCGGCAGATGCCAAGTACGGCAGCGTCTATTTCGGCTACTACTACGGTGCTGACAGCAAGGACAAGGAAGTCAGCAGCGTCACGCTGAGCGACATCACCGTGTACTACGAGGATCTCCCGGAAGAAACCACAACGACCACAACAACAACAACGACGACTACCACCACTACCACGACCACAACGCCTGCTCCGCTGAACGCGAACTGGGGCGACACCAACTGCTCCGGCGGCGTGGACGTTTCCGATGCAGTTCTGCTCGCAAAGTACCTGAACGCGGATGTTACCGGTACGCTGACCGACCAGGGCAGAACGAATGCAAACGTCGTCTCCGGTGAGCTGGACGGCGAAGACCTCTCCGCAATCCTGATGATGATTGCAAAGATCATCACCCCGGATCAGTGCCCGCTTGACAGACTGCCGACAGTCTGACGGCAAGCACAGCACATATTATCCGAAGCCGATCCCTGAAAACGGGGTCGGCTTCTTTTCGGTTTTCTATGTTCACGGAATGTTCAAAAAATATTCATCATATATTCATATCAATGATTCTGAAATATTGTATACTATAAGTTGTATAACTCTATTCATTTGCAAATGCAAAAAGGAGGCAACAGCATGGCAATGGAAAAAATCCTCATCGTGGACGATGAGCCGAATATCTGTGAGGTGCTCCGCACGATTCTCGTGAAGGAGGGCTATACTGCAATTACCGCAAACGACGGCGAGGAAGCGCTTGCCAAATTTGCCGCGATGCATCCCGATCTGGTGCTGCTGGACGTCATGATGCCCGGCATGAACGGCTATACCGTGATGCGCGAGATTCAGAAGAAATCCAATGTGCCGGTGATCCTTGTCACCGCAAAGGCGGAGGCCAATGATGAGGCGCTCGGCCTTGATCTCGGCGCGGAGGACTATATCACCAAACCGATTGACAAGACCAAGCTGCTCGCACGCATCCGTGCAAGAACGCGTAAGACCGGTCAGGCTGCGCCGGAGCCGAGCGCGCACCGCGGCAGAGTCGATTACGACAAGCTGACCGTCGATATGGACGGCTATGTGCTGCGCGTGGACGGCAAGATCATCGAAACGCCGCCGAAGGAGCTGGAGCTGCTCTACTGCCTGGCGTCGAACCCGAATCATGTGTATACCCGTGACCAGCTGCTGGACGAGGTCTGGGGCTTTGAATATTACGGCGATTCCCGCACGATTGACGTGCATATCAAGCGCCTGCGCGAAAAGCTCGAGGGCGTTTCTGATAAGTGGGAGCTGCGCACCGTCTGGGGTGTCGGCTACAAATTCGCCGTGCCGGATGAAACAGAATAAACAATGCTGAACAGTATTTACAGCCGGATTTTCTATCTGTGTACGGTCGTGCTGCTCTTTGCCTGCTCGCTGACCGGTCTGGTCACACTGTCCTATGCAAACCGGATGCACCAGAAGGAGGCAAAGGACCGCTGCGATACGACCGCGAAAAACCTGATGCTTGAGGTGCAGACATATATGCAGGAGGATGCGGCGCCGAATGCCGCGCTCCGGAAGCGCCTGGAGGAGTTTACCCGCAGCGAAAATGTGGACTGTTATATCTTCGACAGCAACGGCCGCTGCGTGACGCGCTCCGATTCCAACATCACGGAGATCACGCTTTCGCCTGCACTGCGGAGAAAGGCGGACAAGGAGCCGTATTACGAGCTCGGCGGTGCCAGCGGAAATTATATGGAAGCGACGGCGACCTGGGTCGAGCGCATTGAACAGGCGGGCGGCACGGATCCGGAGGAAACGACCGGCTATTATATGATGATGATTTTCCCGATGGGCTATCTGAGCGAGTTCTCATCGAAGCTCATTACGCTGCTGGCCGTTTCGCTGATCGTCATCGGCATTGCCTGCGCGATGCTGTTCTATCTGAATACCACGCGCGTGCTCAGCCCGGTTTTGCAGGTGACAAAGGCTGCGGAGCTCTATGCCAAGGGCGATTTTTCGCAGCGCCTTCAGCAGACCGGCGACCCGGAAATGGACCGCCTTACCACGACCATGAACCACATGGCCGATTTCATCGACCGGAACGAGCGCAGCCGCAGACGCTTTGTTTCTGATGTGTCCCACGAGCTGAAAACGCCGATTACGAGCATCGGCGGCTTTGTGAACGGCATTCTGGACGGCACCATTCCGCAGGCCGAGGAGAAGAAATATCTGCGGATCGTTTCCTCTGAGGTGGATCGCATGTCGCGCCTTGTTCACACGATGCTGAACATCTCCCGCTTTGAGGAGGGCACGATGGCGCCGCGCTTTGAACGTGCGGATATCACGCATCTGCTGATTAAAACGATTCTGCTGTTTGAGAATAAGGTCAATGCGAAATCGCTGTTTGTCGAGGGGCTTGACGAGTGCCCGCGCGCGATTGCCGTGGTCGATAAGGATCTGGTGCAGCAGGTGTTTTATAATCTGACGGAAAATGCAATCAAGTTTGTCAACAAGGAGGGAACCCTGTCCTTTGCGGTGGATTCGGATGACGAGCATGTGAATGTGCATATTCGCAACACCGGCGAGGGACTGACCGAGGAGGAAATCTCCCGCGTGTTTGACCGCTTTTACAAGACGGACGAATCCCGCGGCAAGGATACGACGGGCGTTGGGCTCGGGCTTTCGATCGTCAGCCGGATCGTCGCACTGCACGGGGGGCAGGTGACGGTCAAGAGCGTCAAAGGGGAGTATACGGAATTTATCGTCACGCTGCCGCGTTATCAGCGGATCGGTGACGAAAAACCGAAGGATCCGAAAGGAGGAAATCAGGCATGACCGATGATGAACTGCGTACATTGCTCGGCAACGAGCAGTATTTGAATGACGACCCGTTCCGGGACGCTGCAAGGGCAGGGGAAAAGCTGCCGGAGCGTGCCTCGGAGCCTGCTGCGCCGCCCGCATTTTCCTTTGCGCCGCCGGCACCCGAAGGGGATACGCCTGCGGCAGAGGCTGCGGTTCCGCCGCGCCCGAACCGGCATGCGTTCCTGTATTTCATGCTGACGCTGCTGGTGCTCGGCGTGCTGGCGTTCTCCGTCTTTGTCGTGATCTGGGATGTGCGGAACGGCACAACCTCCGGCGGATACCGCGCGGGCAGCATCGTGCGCGTGGAGCTGGTGCAGAACCGCCGCGAGCCGACCCCCGATCAGGAGGCGGATGAAAACGGACGCTATTCCTTTGCGGGCATTGCACAGGTTGTGATGCCGAGCATCGTGGAGATCTATACCTATAAGGACGGCACCATGGGCGGTACCGGCTCCGGCATCATTCTGACCGCGGACGGCTACATTGCGACCAATGCGCATGTGCTGGAGGACGCAACGAGCTATTCGGTCAGGCTGTTTGACGAATCGCAGCAGGATGTGCAGTACAGCGCCGTTCTGGTCGGGCATGACAGCAAGACGGATCTGGCTGTGCTGAAAATTTCGGCGGCGAATCTGAAGCCCGCTGTGCTCGGTGACGCGAATGACGTCCACATCGGGGAGGAGGTCTGCGCGCTGGGCAATCCTGCGGGACTGAGCGGCTCCATCACGACCGGCATCATCTCCGGCATGAACCGCAAGGTGCGCGCCAAATCGACCAACTTTGAAATGGACTGCATCCAGACGGATGCTGCGATCAGCCCCGGCAATTCCGGCGGTGCGCTCGTCGATATGTACGGGCAGGTGATCGGCATTACCTCGTCCAAGTACGGCGCCAGCATGATCTTCGGCGGCTCGTACGAGGGACTCGGCTTTGCGATCACGATCAATCAGGCACTGCCGATTTTGCAGGAGCTCATGGAAAAAGGCTATGTCAGCGGCAGAGTGCGCATCGGCATCCAGTTCCTCGACAACAAG
>JAFZBC010000139.1:0-1502 GCA_017561965.1 Oscillospiraceae bacterium | reverse complement strand
GGCATCATGATGACGGAGAATTTCATCGCCGGTTCCATGCTCTCCGGCTTTGAAACCGTCACGATCATCCACGGAAAAGGCACCGGCGCTCTGCGCAAGGGCATCCACGACCACCTCCGCCGCATGAAGCAGGTCAAATCGTTCCGTCCCGGCGTATACGGCGAGGGCGAGGACGGCGTGACCATAGTCACACTGAAATGATGAGAGGAGCCGCATGAAGCAATCTGATTATTCGGAGATCTCCCCGGTCGATCTTCAGAATCCGTTCCGGAACCCGACAGAGGAACCGGACTACAATCCGGATTACCGCGAGATTCTCCCGACGCTCGACATGCCGGACTGCAAGCTGCCGCTGATCCCGCAGCAGAACGAACGCGCCGCATTGAAGCGCTGCTTCGCACTGACCTTTCTGATGCTGCTGTTCGCGTTCGTCACATCCTCGACCATCTACATCCTGCTGCAAACCGGCGTCACCTTTGCGCTGCGGCAGGTGGATCTGCAAAAGCTCGGGGAGCTGCCTGAGAACTATCCCCTGATCGTGAAGCAGTTTCTCAATGACAGCGCAATCAACAGCGCGCTGACGCTGATTGCATTCACGGTCGGCAACCTGAGCGCATTCCTGATCGGATGCAGGCTGACGCATCTGCGCAGGGACGATCTGTTCCGGCTGCGCGATCTGAGCGGCGTCCGCACGATGTCCTATGTGCTGCTCGGGCTCTGGCTCCAGCTGATCTCAGACTACGCCGCCGAATGGATCTCAAAGTTTCTGGATACAGCCGGCATTCCGGTTTATTCGCCGGATTTCTCCCTCGGCGGATCCGGCGCGAAAACCGCCGCCGTGGTGCTGTATACCTGCGTGCTCGCACCGATCACGGAGGAGCTGCTGATGCGCGGCTTTGCGCTGAAAAATCTCAGCCGCGTCAGCCAGCGCTTCGGCATCCTGATGACGGCGCTGCTGTTCGGACTGATGCACGAAAATCTCCCGCAGCTGGTCTTTACCGTGCCGCTGGGCATCCTGCTCGCATACATCACGATCCGGCACAATTCGCTGACACCGGCGATCATCACGCATATCGCCGTCAATTTCGCGGCCATGCTGCTCGAATGCGGCAAAACCATGCTGCCGCACAGCACGTTCCGCAAGGCGCATATGCTCTATATTCTGCTTGTGCTGCTGCTCGGGACGGTTTCGCTGTTCTACATGCTGCTGACCGAACGTCTGCCCGACCAGACACCGCACCAGAGCGCCCGTTCCAAACGGCTCGTCATGACAGCGCCCCTGTTCTGGGTGCTGGTTGCCGTACACCTCGGCATGGCGTTTGCCGCCGCATATCTGATGTAACCGCCCGTAAACAGAAAGGAATGATTCCCATGTACCGTTTTGATGTTGACCGCGCAATCGAAGATTGCTGCCGCTGGATCCAGGACTGGTTTGCCGAAAACGGCGACGGCTGCAAGGCCGTCCTCGGCATCTCCGGCGGAAAGGACAGCTCCGTCTGTGC
>JAFZBC010000018.1:0-1969 GCA_017561965.1 Oscillospiraceae bacterium | reverse complement strand
TCCGGCTCCTTGAAGAAGCTGGAGCCCGGCACCGCGCCGACGCCGACATACTGCGCGAGCTTTTCGCAGAAATCGAGGTCACTTGCATAGCCGTATTCCGACACGTCGAGCAGAATATAATACGCGCCCTCCGGAACCGTGTGCGAAATGCCGATGCGGTCCAGTCCCTTGAGGAACAGGTCGCGCTTTTCGGTGTATTCGGCCTGCAAGGCTTTGTAGTAGTCATCGCCGAATTTCAGGCCGGTGACTGCCGCCTCCTGCAACGGTGCAGCCGCGCCGACCGTCAGGAAGTCATGCACCTTTTTCACCGTGTCGATGATTTCCGGCGGGGCGATGACATAGCCCAGGCGCCAGCCCGTGATAGAATAGGTTTTCGACAGCGACGAGCAGGAGATCGTGCGCTCCCACATGCCCGGCAGCGATGCCATATAGGTGTGTACATGCGGCGCGTAGAGAATGTGCTCGTACACCTCATCGGTGATCACGAATGTATCGTATTTCTTCGCAAGATCGGCAATGATCAGCAGCTCGTCCTTTGTAAACACCTTGCCGCAGGGGTTCGACGGGTTGCAGAGAATCAGCGCCTTCGGATGCTGTCTGAACGCATCTTCCAGCACGTCCGCATCGAATGTGAATGCGGGCGGGATCAGCGGCACATAGATCGGCTCTGCGCCGGAAAGGATCGTATCTGCGCCGTAATTCTCATAGAACGGCGAGAACACGATCACCTTGTCGCCGGGATTTGTGACGCTCATCATCGCCGCCATCATCGCTTCCGTGCTGCCGCAGGTCACGACGATCTCGCCGTTCGGGTCAATCGGTCTGCCCATGAAATGCGTCTGCTTTGCGGCGAGCGCCTCACGGAAATTCTGTGCGCCCCATGTGATCGAATACTGGTGGAAATCCTCTTTTGTGACCTCTGCAAGACGGTCAAGGATCTCCTTCGGCGGGTCAAAATCGGGGAATCCCTGCGAGAGATTTACCGCGCCGTACTGATTGGAAATGCGCGTCATCCTGCGGATGACGGAATCGGTAAAACCGGCGGTTCTGCTGGATAAACTGGGCATATTGTCCTCCTAAAAACACGGTGTACCGGACTTGCGCCCGATACACCAATTATATCATATCATGCAAGTTTTTTCAAGTGAAATCAGCAGGAATTATGCTGCGCACAAAACTGCCAGATCTCAGAATGGAGGCGGTCACTGTCCGCTTAGATAGAATAGTCAAGCTTGCGCTCGTCAATGATACGCTTGGACTTGTGCTCGGAGCGGGTGTTCAGACCGCCGTCCGGATGCACAATGACCTTTGCGGGCTTCACGCCGATGCGTGCCTTGAGCGCTGCGGAAAGCTCTGCTGCAACCGTTTCGTCATCCTTCGGGTTGTCTGCATTCTTCTCAACCTCGACTGCGTACTTGTTCGTGAAATCCTTTTCAAAGATGCGGATGAGATATTCACCGGTAATGTCATGCTGCTCGCGGATGACCGCCTCAATATCGCTCGGGAACACATTGACGGCGGAAACAATGAACATATCGTCCTTTCTGCCAAGGATGTGGATTCTGCCGTGGGTTCTGCCGCACTTGCACGGTGTCTGGTCGATGCGGCCGATATCGCCGGTGCGGAAGCGGATCAGCGGTCTTGCGTGCTTGCGCAGTGTGGTGAAGACCAGCTCGCCGGTTTCACCGGGCGGCAGAATCTCACCGGTATGGAGATCAACGGTTTCCACGAGAATGTGGTTTTCTGCAATGTGCAGGCCGTCGTGATATTCGCACTGTGCTGCGCACGCGCCGAAAATATCGGACAGACCGTAGAAGTCAAAGACCTCTGCGCCCCAGATTTCCTCAATCGCTTTTCTGGTCGCGTCAATCGAACCGCCGAGCTCGCCGGCAACGATGATCTTCTTGATGTTGAAATCCTTCTTCGGATCGTAGCCGGATTTCAGCGCCTTTTCACCGAGCTGCCATGC
>JAFZBC010000138.1:0-2454 GCA_017561965.1 Oscillospiraceae bacterium | reverse complement strand
GAGATGAGCGGCAAAACCGGCGTCAGCATCGGCGCGCTGGACGGCACTGCGGATATCGCACTGTCCGGCTGCGAGGCGGATTTCACGCTGCGAATGGCGAACTGTGTCGCGGTCGGCACGGACGAGGGCTTTGCAAATGTCCGCTGCAATACGGCAAGCCTCAGCTTCCGCGGCTCGGGCAATTCTGTCTGCTGCATCGGTTCGCACACCGGCGGCGGCGAGATCTTCCTGCGTGATACGATGATTACGGCGGAGCTGACCGGACAGAACATCATGATTGCGGGCTCCGGCGATTCTGCGCCGAAGATCAGTCTGCGGCACTGCAAGGCGGAAATCCGCGCAGAGGGTATGCGCACGATGGACTTCGGCAGCTACGAGTCAGACGCGGATCTGCTTGTGCTGGATTCCGATCTGGACGTGACGATGCAGAGCGCCAAGCCGCTGCATTTCGCGGCGGATCCCTCGCACTGCGTCCATACCGGCGGAGAAAGTAAGGTGGCGATCAACCAATGAGTTTACACTGGCTCTGGATCCCGGCGGGGTACCTGCTGGGCAATCTGAACACGGCCGCGATTATCGCGCGGTGCAAGGGCTTTGATATCCGGAAGAAGGGCTCCGGCAATGCAGGCGCGTCCAATGCGCTTGTGACGATGGGAAAGGGCGCGGCGGTGACCTCCGCGCTGGTCGATATTCTCAAGGCATTCGTGCCGGTCTGGCTGCTGCTGCATGTGATCCCGCTGCCGCCGGAATGCGCACATGTGCCTGTGCTGACAGGCGTGGCTGTGATCCTCGGCCACATGTACCCGTTCTGGATGCAGTTCCGCGGCGGAAAAGGATTTGCGTCGCTGCTGGGATTTTCACTTGCGGTGGACTGGCGCATGTTTCTGGCATGTATTGCGCTGCTGGGTATACTGCTGTTCACAACGCGGTATATTGCGCTGGCAACGGTCAGCTGTGCCGTGCTGGTGCCGGTGTGGCATCTGATCCGGACGAAGGACTGGCTGGAATTTGCCGTGCTGGCGGTGCTCGGGATCATTATCATCGTAAAGCATATCCCGAATATCAAGCGCATCCGGGAAGGCACGGAGATCCCGCTCGGGAAGAAAAAGGCGAAGCCTTCGGCGGAATGAAAATCGTTTTGTGATGATTGAGAACGGGTGCTGGCCGGAAACGGTCAGCACCCGTCAGTCTGTAAAAGACAGATCGGCCGCTCCGAAATACTGCTTCTCCGCTTGCTTTTTCTACAATATTATGCTATAATAATGCTGTATGCCATTCTTTACGGAAGGAGCAGCACCATGAGCATTCAGATCCGGCTTGCCGTTCCTGCGGATATTCCGCAGCTTTGCAGACTGCGGCTCGCTTACTTTGACGAGGAATTCGGGACACTCCCCGAAGATAAAATTGCTGCAATCAAAACGCATCTGCCTGTATATTTTTCGCAGCATCTCGGCAGCGGCTGCATTGCCGTCGTTGCAGAGGCAGAGGACGGCCAGCTGGTTTCCAATGCGCTGCTGACTGTTACCGAAAAGCCTGCAAATCCGTTCTTTCCGTGTGGGCGAAGCGGATACGTCCTCGGCGTATTCACGGAACCGGCTTACCGCGGACAGGGGCTTGCGACGCAGATCATGACGCAGATTCTTGCAGAGGCCAAGCGCCTTGCGCTTGACACCGTGACGCTCTCCGCGAGCGACATGGGCAAGGGCATCTACGAAAAGCTCGGCTTTACCGTCATGCACAGCAAATTCACCGAAATGGAATGGTTCCCGGAATGAAGCACGCGGGGACGCAGACGATCCGGACGGAGCGCCTGATTCTGCGGCGCTTTACAGAAGCTGACGCGCCGGATATGCTGCGGAACTGGGCAGCGGATCCGGATGTGCAGCATGAATACGGCGAGCCGGTCTATGAAACTGCGGAGGCCGTCCGCGGACTGCTCTCGCAGTATCTTGCAGGCTATGCACGGCCGGATTTCTACCGCTGGGCGATCGAAGAACCGGAAAGCGGGCAGAATATCGGGATGATCGCATTCTGCAAGGTCTGGGAGAACTGCGAAACCGCCGAGATCGAATACTGCATCGGCGCGGATTTCTGGGGGCACGGCTATGCCGGAGAAGCCCTCGGCGCCGTGATCGAATGGACATTTGCGCAGACCGGATTCCGCAGGCTGGAGGCCTATCACCGCGCAGCAAACCCGAAATCCGGGCGCGTGCTGCAAAAATCCGTTATGCACCGGACAGCGACTGTCGAGCGATTCCGCCGGGCAGGGGAAACACCGGACGGCGAGATTTGCTATGCGGTTACCAAATATACAATCAGGGAAATTGCGCCCGATGAATATGCGCTTCTGAACGATTTTCTGTATCAGGCGATTTTTGTGCCGGAGGGTGTACCCGCACCGCCGCGTGAGATCATAAACCGACCGGAATTGCAGGTATATACCGAAAAATTCGG
>JAFZBC010000002.1:0-4164 GCA_017561965.1 Oscillospiraceae bacterium | reverse complement strand
GCAGGAGGCAGAACCGGAGCAGAAGCATATCACGATGAAAAAGCTGATGCCGTTCATGGCGGCAGCCGCCTGCATCGCAGTCGTTTCGGCGGCCGGGTTCCGGTATTATACACGGAATGTCAAGACGTATTCCGTTGTGCTGATGTCATCTGACGCCAATATTAAAATGTATCTGAATCAGCAGGGCGAGGTCGTCAGCCTGAAAAGCGACGATGATTACGGTGCCGCTTTGCTGAAGCATTACAGCGCAAAGCACAAGACCAAGACCGACGTTGCCAATGAACTGCTCCGGAAGCAGATCGACGAGGGGCATCTGACCAGCAGCGACACGGTGGATATCTATATTTCCGCGTGCAACGATGCGGAGTTTGACACCTATAAAACAGAGTTTGAAACAGAGATCCAGCAGGTTAAGGTGAGCGTGCAGGAAATGGCTGCCGCACCGGAGCCGCCGAAGCCCGTCAAGCCGGATCCCAAGGCAGAGGCCAAGAAGGATCCCAAGGCGGAAGCCAAAAAGGATCCCAAGGCCGGTCCGGAGCAGGATCCGAAGGCCGGTCCCAAGGCAGATCTGAACGCAGAGCATGCGCTGCCCGATCAGCCCGATCCGGCCAATTCGCAGGCAGCACAGCCTGCTGCGCCGAAGGCAGATCCGCCCGCGGCAGTCAAGCCCGGCGCCCTGCCGAAGAATGACATCAAGCCGATCGGCCCGATGATGCCGCCGACACCGCCCGCTGCGGAGGATAAGCCCGGGGAGGAGGGCAAGACACCGGCTGTTCCGGAGCCTGCCGCACCGGAGGAAAAGCCCGATCCCGAAAAGGATCCCGGCAAGAAGCCGGATGAAATTGACAAGCCCGATCCGGAGGCCAAGCCGGATGATGATATTCCTGCGCCGGACACGAAACCGGAAAAACCGGAAACGCCGGAAGAGCAGGATAGGGGGAACCCGGTGCTGCCCGCACCTGAGAGCGGACAGCCCGGTGCAGAAATCGGCCCGGAGGAACAGGAGCCTGAAGAGATCCAGCCTCTGCCGATGAAACCGGAGCCGGCAAGCGGACTGCTCCCGAAGGCCGATCCGTTGGTGAAACCGGCGCCTCTGGAAGCATTTGCATAAGCCTGTATTCTTTTTCGGACTGCTGCACAACCTGCGGCGGTCCTCTTTTTTTCAGGAAATACGTTCAAAATATTGCGGACTGTATTTTTTTCAAAAAAATTTTTCGGGATACCCCGTTTTTTGCGCTCCCGATCCGTAACCTGATAACAGAAAGCAAAACATGCTTTTCGCTCCCGATCATAACGACGGAGCAACATGAAAAAAGGAAAAGGAGTCCTGATCATGAAACTGAAGACCAGAAAGCAGATCCTGTCCGCAATCGCAGCGCTTGCAGTTCTGTCCGCAGCGACCGGCGCAACCGCATTTGCAGCGAACCTCGCTGAGAAAGAGGACACTGCTCCGGCGATCACCGATGAGGTGAAGGAAGAGGCAGAGGCTGAGGCTGAAGTCGAGGCACCGGCACCGGCAGCAGAAGCTCCGGCAGCTGAGGCACCGGCTGAAGAGGCTGAGGCTGAGGAACCGGCAGCAGAGGCTCCGGCAGCAGAAACTCCGGCAGCTGAGGCTGAGGAAGTTGAGGCACCGGCAGCTGAAGAAGCTGAGAAGCCTGCAAAGCCGGTCGGCAAGCATGAGATCATTGCGATGATCAACAAGACCTTCGATCTCGAAACCTTCGAGTTCAAGGATGACGATGCAAAGGCTGAGTGGATTGACTTCTGCCAGACCACGCTGAAGCCGGAGCTCGAGAAGGAAGCGAACAAGCCGGTTCCGTCTGAGGACGAGAAGCCGGAGCCGCCGAAGCCTGCTGAGGAAGGCGAGAAGCCGGAACCGCCGAAGCCTGCTGAGGAAGGCGAGAAGCCGGAGCCGCCGAAGCCTGCTGAGGAAGGCGAGAAGCCGGAGCCCCCGAAGCCTGCTGAAGAAGGCGAGAAGCCGGAGCCCCCGAAGCCGATCGAGAACGGCGAGAAGCCGGAGCCCCCGAAGCCGCCTGTCCCGGGTGAAGGCCCTGCGGGTCCGCATCATGAGCCGCCGAAGGCTGCTGAGGAAGCAGCTGAGGCGACCGCTGAAGCTGTTGAAGAAACAACTGCTGAAACCGAAGCAGCTGAGTAATTCTTCGATTCGTATTGATCGTTTGGTTTTCCCCCCGAACGTTCATATACTTCCCTAATTTTCCCCAATTCCCTTCCCAAAACGTAAGCTTTTTGCTCCACAAAGAAAACCGTCCTCATCAGCCGTGGCAAGATGAGGGCGGTTTTTCTCTGATGGAATCTTTTGGCGGCACGGACGGTTTGTCGGTGCCGCTTTTTTGCTGTATCCGTAAGAAATCCGGTCAGACTGCTTCAGAAGCCTGACCGGAGCATGCTGCGGATCTCCCGCTCCCGGGAAATGCGCTGTCTTGACAAATACCATGTAAAATGCTATAATACTTGCAGATGATGCTGTGAAACCGTCATCGCAGAGCAGCGCACCTGACTTGCACAGGCGCGCATTATTTTTCTTTTTTTGCATCTGCAACGCGGCGGATGACATTGCCGTCCTTGTCCACAATGACCGTGTGCTCCAGCGTGCCGACCAGATTGCGGCGGAACAGTTCGCGGTACTGGTTCCGGAGCACCTCACGCTCCGCAATTTCGGCGTCGTCCAGCCCGACGGTCTTTGCCTTGTGTGCAAGCTCGTTGATGCGGTCAAGCAGTCCCTGATCCAAAAGGGATCACATCCTTTCCGATTTGATTAAGCCTATTATACCACAGATCCGCGCGGTTTGCAAGACCGTCCGCGGAGATTACGGAGAATTCCATGATTGCACTTGTTACCGGCGCGTCGCGGGGTATCGGCGCGGCTGCGGCGAGAAGGCTCGCGGCGGACGGCTATACCGTGATCGTTCACTGCAATACGAATCCGGATCAGGCGCAGGCGGTTGCGGATGAAATCGGCGGCACTGTGATGCAGGCCGATCTCGCGGATTTTGCGCAGATCGACCGCATGACCGATGAGATCATCCGGCAGTTCGGGCGGATCGATCTGCTGGTCAATAACGCAGGCATCGCGCTGAACGGCCTGTTTCAGGATATTTCCGATGCGGATGCCATGCGGCTGTTTCTGGTCGATGTCGGCGGCACAATGCATACCGCCAAGCGTGTGCTCCCGCATATGCTGCGCGCACACAGGGGCTGCATCGTCAATGTCGCTTCCGTCTGGGGCGAAACCGGCGCCGCCTGTGAGGTGCACTATTCCGCGGCAAAGGCGGCGGTCATCGGCTTTACAAAGGCGCTGGCAAAGGAGGCCGGGCCGTCCGGCATCCGCGTGAACTGCGTTTCGCCGGGCGTCATCGACACCGACATGAACCGGATGCACGGCGCGGAAACCATGCAGGCGCTTGCAGAGGAAACGGCGCTCTGCCGGATCGGGACACCGGAGGAGGTCGCGGAGGCCATTGCATTTCTTGCGTCTGAGAAAGCAGGCTTTATCACCGGACAGGTGATCCCTGTCAACGGAGGATTTCTGATATGAATGATGCGGAAAAAAAGCGATTCGCTGACCAGATTGCGTTTCTGGTTGAGATGGATAAAATGAAGAATATCTACCGGCAGACGCGCGTGCTGCATGAGGACCGTGCGGAGAATGATGCCGAGCACGCATGGCATCTTGCGATGCTGGCGCTCGTGCTGAGCGAATATTCCAATGAGCCGGTCGATCTGAAAAAGGTGCTTGCGACCGTGCTGATCCATGATGTTGTGGAGATCGACGCGGGCGATACCTATGCCTATGATGCGGCGGGCAATGCGACCAAGGCCGCGCGCGAGCAGAAGGCCGCTGACAGACTGTTCGGGCTGCTGCCGGAGGATCAGGGGCAGTATATGCGGCAGCTCTGGGATGAGTTTGAGGCCAACGAAACGCCCGAGGCGAAATTCGCAAACGCGCTCGACCGCGTGCAGCCGCTGATGCTCAATTACTGCAAGCACGGCGAATCGTGGAAAACGCACGGTACAAGGCGGGAGCAGGTCGAGCAGCGCAATCAGATCGTCCGCGAGGGCTCTGCGGTGCTCAGCGATTTTGTGTTTGCCCTGATTCAGAGTGCTTCTGAGGAAGGGCTGCTGAAATAAGCATACAGAAAGAAG
>JAFZBC010000137.1:0-2231 GCA_017561965.1 Oscillospiraceae bacterium | reverse complement strand
CGCCGCGCGTGCTTCATCGGTGTCGCCGTATGCTCTGCATGGGATCCCGTTCGCCTCACAGGCTGGAACATCCGCATCAAAGACCAGCGCCAGCACGCCCGTACCGGTATGCGCCTCCATATACCGCAGGAAATCCGTCTGACTCCCCTGCACAAGCGTCACACGCGCCTTCGGTGCATAATGCCGGTATTTCATTCCGGGCGAACGAACGACGGTACCTTCCTTCACCTTTGCAAGCACCGCATCATCGACGATCACGCGCCGGGCAACCGTTTTGAGCTGCTCGGGGGTGACAAATCCGGGCCGCAGCACGCGCACCGTTTCCGCATTATCCAGCGCAATCACCGTCGATTCCACGCCGCAGATACAGCTGCCTCCCTCAACGATCGCAGGGATGCGCCCGTCCATATCCGCCAGCATATGTGCAGCCGTTGTCGGGCTCGGACTGCCGGAACGGTTGCCGGACGGCGCAGCGATCGGAACGCCGGATTCTTTGATTAGCGCCTGCGCGAGCGGATGCGCCGGGAACCGGATCCCGACGGAATCCAAACCGCCCGCCGTAATCGCAGGGACGCGCTCCGAGCGCGGCAAAATAATCGTCAGCGGCCCCGGCCAGAAGCGCTCTGCGAGCTTCTGTGCAAGCGGCGGGATCTCCGTCACAAGCGGCGCCCAGTCTGCAATGTCCGCAATATGCACGATCAGCGGATTATCCGCAGGTCTGCCCTTTGCCGCAAAGACCTTGCGCACCGCCTCCGGATTGCCCGCATCACACGCTAGGCCGTAAACCGTTTCCGTCGGCATTCCGACGGGTTCTCCTGCGCGGATCAGCGCTGCGGCTTCCGGTATATTTTCTGCATGAAGCAGCTTTGTGTTCATTCGTTCTGTCCTCCCTGCGCTGCCAGACGTTCCGCCTGCTCTGCCTGAATCAGCGCGTCAAATACGGCATCCAGATCGCCGTTCATCACATCCTCCAGCCGGTACAGCGAAAAGCCGATCCGGTGATCGGTCAGCCGCGACTGCGGGAAATTATACGTGCGGATCTTCTCGGAGCGGTCACCCGAGCCGACCTGCGTCCGCCGCTCCGCAGCAATCTGTGCATCCTGCTCCGCCTGCGCCCGCGCGAACAGCCGTGCGCGCAGAACAGACAGCGCCTTATCCTTATTCTGGAACTGGCTGCGCTCGTTCTGGCATTCCACAACCATACCGGTCGGGATATGCGTCACGCGGATAGCCGATGAGGTTTTGTTGATATGCTGGCCGCCAGCGCCGCTGGAACGGAATACGTCAATGCGCAGATCATTCGGATTCAGCTCCAGCTCGACGTCCTCGACATCCTGCAAGACAGCGACCGTGACCGTTGAGGTATGCACACGCCCCTGCGATTCGGTTTCCGGGACGCGCTGAACACGATGAACACCGCTCTCAAATTTCATCTTCTGATAGACATGGTCGCCCGACAGCGAGAAAATGACTTCCTTGGTACCGCCGAGCTCAGTGGCGTTCAGGCTCATGATATTCTGTGTCCATCCCTGCCGGTCAGCGTACATCGAATACATCCGGTGCAGCGAATGCGCAAAGAGCGCCGCCTCCTCACCGCCTGCGCCGCTTCGGATCTCTACGATCACATCCCGCGCATCGGCGGCATTCTCCGGCATGAGCAGCCGGCTGATCTCCGCTTCGAGCTCTGCCAGCCGGACGATCTCGGTCTGCTTTTCCTCGTTCGCAAGCGCGCGCAGCTCCTCCTCGCAGTCAGGATCCGACAGCAGCAGATCGAGCTCCGCAAGCGTATTCCTGCACGCGGTATAGCTGCGGTACGCCTCCACGACCGGCGTCAGCTGCTTGTATTCCTTCATCAGCGCCGCCAGCCTGTCCGGATCGGCCGCGATGCTGCCGTCCTGGAGCCGCTCTGTCAGCTCGTCATATTTCTGCTCCGCCCGCCGGAGCTGTTCTTCGGTCTGCATGAGAATCTTCCTTTCCCGTTCGGTACATACTTTATTATTATACTGCTTTTATCCGAAAATAGCAAGAGCATTCCGAAAAAAGTCCCGCAGCACCTGCATGTGATACGGGTTCTCTCCGGCGGATGCATCATACGGGCACCGCCTGCCATGCCGTCCGTCGGAAAATTTTGACTCTTACAGTTGCATTTCATATCATTTTATGGTATAATAACAATGTATGTATATTTTTCGGGAAAGGAAGTGATTTCGTTGCATATGCATCCGCACCGG
>JAFZBC010000136.1:0-3238 GCA_017561965.1 Oscillospiraceae bacterium | reverse complement strand
GTGGAGGCGGACTGACGCTCCATGGCACAGATGGCCTTGCCGCCGACGACCGTCACGCGGAGATCACGGCCGGAGCTGATCTTGATAAAGCGCTGGAACAGGCAGTCATGCTCCCCGATATGCGCGAGGATTTTTGCAGCCTCGTCCTTGTTGTTGGCAAGATAGACCTGTGCGCCGAAGCTGCCCTTGTTCTCCTTGATGACAAGCGGCCAGCCGAGGATACGCGCAGCCTGCTCTGCGGAAGCCGGATTGCGGCGGCAGCCGGGGAAACAGGTCGGGGCAGGGATCGTGTCCGGAATCGGCAGCCCGGCAGCAGCCAGCTTCAGTGCTGTTTCCATCTTGTCGTCCGCCAGTGCGATGCTTTCTGCGCTGTTGAACAGGCGAAGCCCGGAAAGCTCCATGGCCTTTGCAAGCTGGATGTCCTTATCCCAGAACAGCACAAAGCTCGGCTTCGGCTCCTTGGCAGCGGTACCGACGACGGTCGGACGCGCTTCGGATGTCCATTTGGAGAAGTGCAGCCCTGCCTTTTCGGCGGATTCCTCCAGCACTCTGTAAAGCGAATTGAACTTCGCGGGGTTGTAGTAGCTGTTGACGATCAGCCAGCCATTGTAAATATCCATATGCAGTACCCTCCGGCATAAAAAAATAGTTCGTTTCAGGTCATCCGACCTATCATTACTATTTTACAACATCAGTGAAAAAAAGTCAATATATCTGCAAGCACCTGCGCAATATTTTTTTACAGGGAAGCGGGGATTTCCGTCTGCATTTGTTTATGACACAGCCCTGCAAAAAACGATTGATGTCCGGCGGCAGCAGCGGGGATTTTCTGTTCCCCGTTTCGTTGGGAGAAGCGGACTTTTGTTTTTTGTGATTCAGAATGGGAGTAGCTGCAATACACTTTGGTTTCTTCTCTTTATCGTTTTGTCCGGTATTGAATTTGGCTGGGCGCGGGGCGCGAATCCTGAGAGGAAACCACAAGGGAGGAGAGAGATGCGCCGCAAGCGGCTTATTCTCTCCCCTCCCTTAAGGTTTCCTCTCAGACTCTCTTTCCTTATTCCTCTCCTCTCTTGCGCTGCGTTTCAGCAGAGTGCCGGGGAGAAGCAGCTTTACAGAAGCCGCGAACAGCGGCGTAAATTATGTAAATTGGGAGAGCTTCGCTAAACGTCCCCGAAGGGATATGGAGGCGGGCACTGCCCGCCCGGAGGGAATCGCCAACGGACGCTGCCCGCCCGCCGGGGACTCCCCGTTGTTTTGCCTAAATTCATTCCGGCATTTTTGTATACAATTCCCACGAATAAATATGCTATAATAAAGCTATACAAAACCAAGGAGGGATCCTGCATGAAAACCCTGCTGAAAAACGGTACCGTTCTGAATGTCTTTACCGGCGAGCTGCTGCGCGAAAATATCCTGCTCGTGGATGACATTGTGCTCGGTACCGGCGATTATACCGACGCCGATGCCGACATCGTCCGCGATGTCACCGGCTGTATTCTCTGCCCCGGCCTGATCGACGGGCATATCCACATTGAGAGCACGATGCTGACGCCCGGTGAGCTGGCGCGTACGGTTCTGCCGCACGGCACCACCGCAATCGTCGCAGATCCGCACGAAATCGCAAATGTCTGCGGCGCGCGCGGCATTGACTTCATGCTGGAGATGAGCGAAAATCTGCCGCTGCATGTGTATCTGACGGCACCGTCCTGCGTCCCCGCCATGCCGCTTGACGAATCCGGTGCGTCGCTTTCCGCGGCGGAGCTTGCGCCGTATTTTTCGCATCCGCGTGTCGTCGGCCTTGCGGAAATGATGAACTATCCCGGTGTGCTTGCGGGCGCGGATTATGTCATGGACAAGCTGCATGCGGCCAAAGCGGCGGACAAGGTGATCGACGGGCACGCGCCGCTGCTGACCGGGCGTGATCTCGACAGATACATTGCGGCGGGCATCCAGAGCGACCATGAATGCTCAACCGCCGCGGAGGGCTTGGAGCGTGTGCGCAAAGGGCAATGGCTGATGATCCGGCAGGGGACTGCGGCGCGGAATCTGGAGGCGCTGCTCCCGCTGTTTGCGGAGCCGTACTGCCGCCGCTGCCTGCTTGTCACGGACGACCGCCACCCCGCGGATCTGCTCGCGGACGGCCACATTGACAACATCATCCGGCTGGCGGTGGAAGCGGGAAAATCTGCCGTCACCTGCATTCAGATGGCGACGATCCAGGCGGCGCAGTGCTTCCGGTTGCAGCGTGTCGGCGCGATTGCGCCGGGCTACCGCGCGGACATTCTTGTGCTGAACGATCTTGACAATATTGCGGTGCGGGATGTGTACAGCAGCGGTGTGTGCATGGTGGAAAACGGTGTATGCAAGCCGTTTTCCGTGCCGGATTTCCGTGCGGAGAAATGGTCGCCGGTGCTGCATTCGTTCCATATGGATGCGCTTTCGCCGGATGATTTCCGGATTACGCCGCAGGGCGACAAATGCCGCGTGATCGGTGTGATCCCGGGGCAGCTGCTGACGGAGGAGCACATCGAAACACTCGATTTTGCAAAGAATAACGGGATTGACACCGCGCGGGATATTCTGAAGCTTGCAGTGATCGAACGCCACTGCGGCACCGGTCACAGGGGACTTGGCTTTATCAGCGGCATCGGGCTCAGGCGCGGCGCAATCGCTGCATCTGTGTCGCATGATGCGCATAATCTCATCGTGATCGGTACAAATGATGCGGACATGGCGGCTGCGGCCAACCGGATCCGGGAATGCGGCGGCGGGTGTGCGGCGGCCGCAGACGGACAGATTCTGGCGGAACTGCCGCTGCCGGTCGCAGGACTGATGAGCGATGCAGACGCAGAAACCGTTGCGGCGCAGAACCGTGCATTGAATGATGCGGTGCGGGCGCTCGGCGTGCCGGAGGACATCTCGCCGTTCATGAATATGGCATTTGTTTCGCTGACGGTGATCCCCGCAATCAAAATGACGACGTTCGGGCTTGCGGATGTGCAGACGCAGACGCTGCTGCCGCTCTTTTGCTGAAAAACGGAGGACAGTATATGATACCGTACACAGGAAGCAATGACTTTGCGGAATTTTTTGCATATCTGAATGCGCAGGCAGGCAAACAGAAATATCGGCGTGCCGCGCCGGAACGGATGCAGGCTTTGGCGGCGCCGGCACAGCCGTTCCGCCTGCCGCGGGCGTATCTTGACTTTATGCGGTATGCCGGGGGCGGCGCATTCTG
>JAFZBC010000135.1:0-3888 GCA_017561965.1 Oscillospiraceae bacterium | reverse complement strand
GTCCGGCAAAGACCATTGCGAACAAGAAGAAGTAAGGAGGGACTGTATCTTGGCACAGCAGAAGAAAAAGGTAACCACGATCAGACGCCGCAGAGAGCGTAAGAACATCGAAAACGGCGCGGTGCATATTCAGTCCACGTTCAACAACACCATCGTGACGATCACCGATACACAGGGCAATGCGATCTCGTGGGCTTCCGCAGGTGAGCTCGGCTTCCGCGGCTCGAAGAAGTCTACCCCGTTCGCAGCACAGAGCGCAGCTGAAACCGCTGCAAGAGCTGCTATGGAGCATGGCCTGAAGACCGTTGAGGTCTATGTCAACGGCCCCGGCTCCGGCAGAGAGGCCGCGATCCGCGCACTCCAGACCGTCGGTCTTGAGGTCCGCATGATCAAGGACGTGACACCGATCCCGCACAACGGCTGCCGTCCTCCCAAGAGAAGACGCGTATAATTATTGGAGGTGAACGAAGATGGCAGTACAGAAAGAACCGATTCTGAAGAAGTGCAGAGCGCTTGGCATCAGCCCCGGAGTCATGGGCGTTTCCAAGAAGGAATCTAACCGCTTCAAGAATGCAAACAACCGTAAGAAGGTTTCTGAATACGGTCTCCAGCTCAAGGAGAAGCAGAAGCTGAAGTTCATTTACGGTATGCTCGAAAAGCAGTTCAGACACTATTTTGAACTGGCTTCCAAGATGGAAGGCAAGACCGGTGATAACCTCATCACCTGCCTCGAATCCAGACTGGACAATGTCGTTTTCCGCATGGGTCTCGCACTCACCAGACGTGAGGCAAGACAGCTCGTCGCACATGCACACTACACCGTCAACGGTCAGAAGGTGAACATCGCTTCCTACCGTGTCAAGGTCGGTGACGTGATCGCACTGCGCGAGAAGGACAGAACTTCCGAGAAGTTCAAGGCCACCGTTGAGGCGACCGCTGACAGAGTTGTTCCGCTCTGGCTTGAGGCCAAGAAGGATGACTTCTCTGCAACCGTCGTTCGCATGCCTTCTGCTGACGATATCGAGTACGAAGCACAAACGCACCTCATCGTTGAGTTGTACTCCAAGTAATCTCGGGCAAGTACCGAACGGCTGCATCGCATTTTGGCTTTCAGCCGTCCAAACAACTGATTGCACAACAGGAGGGTATTTATGCTGAAAATGGAAAAGCCGGAAATTGAGACGAAAGAACTGCACGGCGACGGTAAGTACGGCAAGTTTGAGATCCGTCCGCTGCCGCGTGGTTACGGCATCACGATCGGTAACAGTCTCAGAAGGATTCTGCTCTCCTCGCTGCCCGGTGTGGCAGTCTATGCCGTCAAAATCGACGGTGTTCATCACGAGCTCTCAACCATCCCCGGTGTCAAGGAGGATGTAACGGAAATCATCCTTGCGATCAAGGGTCTGACCGCGAAGCTGCACGGCGACGGTCCCAAGACCATCTATATTGACGCCCAGGGTGAATGTGAGGTCACCGCTGCTGATATCCGCACGGATTCTGAGGTCGAGATCCTGCCGCCGTTCCCGCACATTGCGACGATCGGCAAGGGCGCAAAGCTCGATATGCAGATTATGCTCGACCGCGGCAGAGGTTATGTTTCCGCTGAGCGCAACAAGCAGACTCGTCAGAATCTGCCGCTGGATGTGATCACGGTTGACAGTATCTACACCCCGGTTCTGAAGGTGAATTATAAAGTCGAGGATACGCGCCTCGGTCAGGTCACAGACTACGACAAGCTCACGATCGAGGTCTGGACAGACGGTACGGTCGGTGCAAATGATGCACTTTCGCAGGCAGCAAGCCTGCTGACCGAATACCTCCAGCTGTTCGTCAACCTCTCCGACGAGAAGGTTTCTGAGCCGGTTCTCCAGGATACCACGGACGGTGGTCAGGAGAAGAAGCTCGAAACGACCATCGAAGAGCTTGATCTGTCGGTTCGCTCGTTCAACTGCCTGAAGCGTGCCGGCATCAATACCGTTGCTGATTTGATCAGCAGGTCTGAGGACGAGATGATGAAGGTTCGGAATCTCGGCAGAAAATCGTTTGATGAGGTCAAGGAGAAGCTCCAGTCTTTGGGCTTTGACCTTTCCTCGGACGACAACGACTAATTCCCGGTCCGGCACTGGTTGCGAAAGCCGGAGATTTAACAAAGGAGTGAAACACAATGGCGGGTTCCAGAAAGCTCGGCAGAGCCACGGATCACAGAAAGGCTATGCTTCGCGGCATGGTGACCTATCTGCTTGAGAACGGCCAGATCGAAACAACCGAAACGAGAGCGAAGGAAGTTCGTTCTATGGCAGAGAAGATGATCACCATTGCGAAGGGGATCTCCAGTGAAAATACCGCTGCAGATCTTCACCTGAAGCGTCAGGTCTTTGCTTATGTTACGAAGGAGAGCGTCGCAAAGAAGCTCTTTGACGAAATCGCACCGCGTTATGCGGAGCGCAACGGCGGCTACACCCAGATGGTCAAAATCGGCCCTCGCCGCGGTGACGCTGCTGAAATGGCAATCATCAAGCTGGTTGACTGATTGCTGTTCATCAGAAACACGAATGCACCCTGCCTGAGGCGGGGTGCATTTTTGTTCGGAGATATGAACGAAATCCTGCAATGTGAACCGGTGCCGATGTGCAGAATCATGAAGATCTGCGTGCGGACTTGCATTTTTGCAGGAAAAGCGCGTATAATAAATTATCAGACAATGAAAGGGGGCTTCTCATGCTGCGGGAAATACCGGTCACTCTGCTGGCGAAAATCGGTCGCTGCGGAGAAGCCGCTGTGATATTCTTGCTCAGCTTTGTGTTATATGGCCTGCGCGCCGGATACCGGCTGCTGCGTGAGATGATCCGGCTGCTTGCGGCGCTGCTGCAATTCGGAATCGAGCAGCTGCGCGGATTTGCAGCAGGGGAGGTGGAAACCGCTAAGGAGATCCGACGGATCTGCCGCAGTACAAACGGCAACCGCGGCGTCATGCTGCTGAAAAGCCTGCACACGCTGCTCTTTGCGAAAAACGGCGTAATCAGGACGCTTTTGCGGTATGCAGTTCCGGCGGTCTGCTGTGTTGTCTTTCTCAGTGCTGTGCGGCGGGGCGTCAATCAGCCGCTGGCGGTTGCGGTGACCGTGGACGGCAAGCCGGTCGGGACGGTTGCTTCTGAGGCGGATTATATGGCCGCCGAGGAGATCGTCCGCAAGCGGCTTTCGTATTCCGCGGATGCGGTCAGCATTTCTCTGAACCGCGGCTTGCAGGTCGAAAAGGCAGAGGGCGCCGTGCTGACGGCCGGTGCGCTCGCGGATAAGCTGCTGCAAAATGCGGGCATTGAGCTGTTCGACGGCTGGGGCGTGTATGTCAATGACGAGTTTGTCGGTGCGGTCGATGACACGCATCCGATTGAGGCGGCGCTGACCCGCGAGCTGAGCTATTTCAGCGACCGTATGAAAGGTGAGATTGACGATATCTGGTTTGCGGATTCGGTCACCTATGAGCCCGGCAGCTATCTGACCGGCAGCCGCGTGGAGGCACAGGCACTTGCGAATAAGCTGACCGCTGCGGAGCATACTACACAGACCTATACCGCCGGAAAAACAGAAACGGTTTACAGCGTTGCAGACCGTTTTTCAGTATCTGTTGAGGAGATCCGGCGGCTGAATCCCGACCTGAAGGATGCGGTCCCGTATGCGCACCGGATGAAGGTGCCGGTCGTGAAGCGCTTTCTGCCGATCGTCTATACCAAAACGGTGAAGGCAACCGCATTTCTCGATTATGAAACCAAAAAGTTTGAAACCTCCGGTCTGCCGCAGGGCAAGGAGGAGGTCATCGTGCCGGGGCAGAAGGGCGAGCGCGAGCAGAAGGTGCAGGTCACGTTCACGGACGGCGTGGAAACCGGACGC
>JAFZBC010000134.1:0-15655 GCA_017561965.1 Oscillospiraceae bacterium | reverse complement strand
TTTCCTCTCAGGATTCGCGCCCCGCGCCCAACCAAAATAAACAACGGACGAAACAGTCAAGCGAAGATGACCGAAAACGCTATGATATATTCTGCTTTACCGCAAAACCGCTTTTTCAATCAGCAAAAGCGGCTTACCGTTCGGTAAGCCGCTTTGTGTCTGTGATCAATTATTTCACCGGAACAACCCAGCCGAACGGATCTTCCAGCTTGCCCCACTGGATACCGGTCATGGTATCGTAGATCTTCTGGGAGATCGGTCCGATCTTGTTGTCGTTGATCGTCATGACCTTGTCGCCCCACTTCAGGTGGCCGACCGGAGAGATAACAGCAGCCGTACCGGTGCCGAAGACCTCGTCCAGCTTGCCGTTGTCGTATGCATCTGCGATCTCCTGGATCGTGATTCTGCGCTCGGAAACCTTCATGCCCCAGCTCTTGGTCAGCTCCAGCACGGACTTTCTGGTGATGCCCGGCAGGATGGAGCCCTGGAGCTCCGGCGTGACGATTTCGCCGTCAATGACGAACATAATGTTCATCGCGCCGACTTCCTCGATGTACTTCTGCTCAACACCGTCGAGCCACAGCACCTGAGAATAGCCTTCCTTATGTGCCTCATCCTGACCGATCAGGGAAGCAGCGTAGTTGCCGCCGGTCTTGGTGTAGCCCATACCGCCGCGCACCGCACGGACATACTTGGACTCAACATAGATCTTGACCGGATCCAGACCGGATGCATAATATGCGCCGGACGGCGAGAGGATGATGATGAACTTGTACATATCGCCGGGCTTGACGCCGAGGAACGGGTCAACTGCGATGATGAACGGACGGATGTAGAGAGAAGCGCCCTCTGCGGACGGGACCCAGTCCTTTTCAACCTTCAGCAGAGCCATGAGGCCTTCCATTGCATCCTCGATCGGCAGCTCCGGAATGACCAGACGGTTGTTGGAGCTGTTCAGACGCTTGAAGTTCTCCTCCGGGCGGAACAGCTGGATCTCACCGTCAGCACGGCGATAAGCCTTCAGACCCTCAAAGACCTCCTGGCCGTAATGCAGGCAGAGTGCCGCCGGGCTCAGCTCAAGGTTGCCGTAGGGTACGATTCTTGCATCGTGCCAGCCCTTGCCGGTTTCATAGTCCATGATGAACATGTAGTCGGTGAAGATGTGACCGAAGCCGAGCTTGGTTTCATCTGCCGGCTTTGCCTTCAGGCTTGCTGCCTTCTCGAAACGAATATCCATTGCTTTTTCCTCTTTTCCTCACAGTTTCTTAGAGTTTTCAGCCGCGCCTTTCACGGCACTGCTGATATGTCATGCCGAGCACAGCTCAGCAGGCATTTCCTTTCAGATAGCGCGGGGTGTACTTATTGCGGTACAGTTCAACGGCATACCGCACGGAAACGACCGCGCTGCAAATGATCACGAGCAAAAATAAAATACGGATCACATTTTTCATATTGTCACGCTCCGTTCTGCCGCAAAGCGGCTTTGATGCTTGTCAGATAACGTGTGCAGACTCCCCTGCGCCTTTTATTATAGCACATCTTGTGCCGGATATCAAGTGAAAAAGAAAAAAACTGTGTGAAAATTGCTTTTCAGGTCATTCTTCTGCGCTGTCATGGCCGCCGTACAGCCTTGCGAACCGCTTTTCCCTGAGCCATTCGGACAGCAGCCAGAACGGGACCAGCACAACGGATATGAAAAACGCAAACACCGGCAGGATCCGGTATTGATCCGCATCTGACTCCCCGCAGGGCGGGAACAGGCCGGATGCTGTCAGCTTCATTGTGATCCACAGGAACGCTGCACATTCCAGTCCCCGGAAAAACAGGCAGGCGATCACATGCCGCCAGCGCTTCCGGCAGTGATTCTGCACGCGCAGCGCCGGTTCCAGCATACAGAACAGCACAGACGGAACCCCCGCGATCAGGAGCATTACGACCGTGCTGAAATCCGGCGTCTGTCCGTCTGAAATCAGATGTCCGAGCCAGATGTATAACGTCAGGATCATCTGCATGAGCAGCTGTGCAGCCGTCATTTGCAGAAGCATTTTTTCAAGTGTTTCACCACATTCTGTCATGCTCTCCCGCAGTGCATTACAAACGCCGCGATCCAGTCCGCGAAGAAGCCGCTTTCGCAGGTTTTCTCCGAGAGAAAGCCGCCCTTTCCCGCGACCGCTTTCAGCACGGAAGGCTGCGAATCCGCGGGGCAGCCGCAGTGATCCGCGGCAAGCAGCATTGCGGTGTCATTGTCAAAATCACCGGCAGCACCGATGACGGTACCCTCCGGCAGAAAGCGCCGCAGTTTTGTCAGTGCGGTGCCCTTGCTGGTGTCATGCGGCAGAATTTCCAGGAACCAGCGGTGTGAGCGCGTGAAATTCACCAGCGTGAACCGTTCCTGTTTGACGTATTCCAGCATCTCCGAGATGCGCTCCGGCGCACCCGCGAACAGCGATTTATAGCACTGCTCCGGCGGAATCTCGTCAAGCGTTTTCCGGACAAGCGGGATATGCGTAATTTCCAGATGCTGCCGCTCATAGTCGTTTTCCTGTAAGACGAATACGCCGTCCGGCGCCAGCACCTCCGCACCGACGTCCGGGAATTCCCGCATCAGCTCCGTCAGGATCTCCTTTGTGCCTGCCGGCAAATGCGCAGCCCCGACGGTTTTCTGTGCGGCGGGATCGTACAGCAGCGCACCGTTATACATCACGACAGGGAAATCCGGGTGCAGCAGCTCCAGAAATTCCTGCGAGGCCTGCGTGCCGCGTCCCGTGGCGATACTGAACAGCCCGCCCTTTCTCCGGAAATCCGCGATGGCCGCGGCGTCCTCCGGCGAAACGGTTTTCTCCGGCGTCAGCAGCGTGCCGTCCAGATCGGTCAGCAGTGCGAGTCCGGCATAGGGCTTTTCAGAATGATTCATCGGTTTTGATACTCCTTTATGATTCCGGGGTTCCTTCCCAGAGGTGTTTCAGTCTTTCGATATCTGCCGGCATGACCGGGAACAAGCCGCTCAGATCCAGACAGATCTTGCAGCCGAAGCATCCGTAGAGAACGTTGTGCCTGCGGCATTTCGGGAAGTCGTTCAGCGTCGGATCGTCCGGTTTGCGCCACTTGAACCAGTTCGATTCCGCCTCGGGTATGATCAGATCTGCCGTCATGCAGCGGAACAGTGCAATGAACTTGTCCATGCACTCGTCCACCCGTTCCGGCGCCACACTGTAATCAAGCATCTGCTTCGTTTCCGGCTTCTGCATCACTTCCCTGGCATGCTCCGCAGTCCGGATCAGGAATGCGCGGTCTGCTTCAAACGTTTCCGCTTCCCACGGCATATCCGGAAGCTCAAATCCGGCAACGCCGAGCCCGAGCGTTGACGTGTTCCGCTCACTGAGAAATGCGATCAGACGCTTTTCCGAATCGGTCTTTGCCAGTTCGGAGCCGCTGATCAGCAGGCAGTCGATCGCCCAGTCCAGCCCGCCGTTTGACAGCTTGAAATCCGCATCGCACTTCTTTTCGTATTTCAGAACGATCCAGTTTCCCATGTTGTCTTTCCTTTCAGGCGGCTGCGCTGCGGTCAGCCTTCACTCTGCCCGCCGCCGGACGGCTTCTCTCCGCCCTGCGGACGATTCCCGCCGCGGTGATTCGGATACCGCCGGTTGTTCGGTCTGCGGTAGCGGCGGTTTCCGCCGTCGCCCTGCTGCTTTTCCCGGCGCTCCTGCCGCTGTTCTGCGGCGCGCTCGGGATCCTCAACAACGGCACGGTGCTCGGTGAAGTCCATGCCGTCCAGAAGCGGCGCTGCGTGGCGTACCGGCTGCTGTGGAGGCTGCGGCGCAGCTGCTTTCTGACGGTTCTCACCGAATTCCGGATGCAGCACAGCGGCATTTTCCTGCCGTGCCTCCGGCTTATTTTCAGGCTTATGCTCCTGCCGGTTCCGCGGGGGCTTTTGCGGGCGTTCGCTGCTGCTTCTGCGCTCACCGGACTGCTCCTGCTTCTGCGCACGGGGCGTTCTCTGCGGACGTTCCGGCTTTTCCGGACGCTCCGGCTTTTCGGGCTTTTCTGTCTGTTCCGGCTTTGCCGCCTGCTTTGGGGCAGCAGCCTCCGGCTTTGCAGGCAGCGTCTTCTTGTCGCGCAGATCCTCTCTGGTCATGCGGCGGCTGGCATCCTGCAAGCGCTCGACGGCATCGCGGTGAACCGTGACCGGCACGTCGGAATTTTCCGGCTTCACGCGCAGCATCCCCGTCACGAGGTTCGCCTCCATGACATAGGCACGCACCGGCAGCTCGCCCGGCAGAATGATCGTAGAGCCGACCTTCGGCGTCAGCTTGATGAGTTCCTCGTAAACGGGGCTCTCATAGCGCAGGCAGCACATCAGTCTGCCGCAGGCGCCGGAAATCTTGGTCGGATTGAGCGCGAGCCCCTGCTCCTTCGCCATTTTAATGGAGATCGGCTGGAAGTTGTTGAGATAGCCCTTGCAGCAGAACTCCCGCCCGCAGATGCCGAGGCCGCCCAGCAGCTTGGCCTCGTCGCGGTCACCGATCTGCCGCAGCTCAATGCGGACATGGAACGCGGTTGCCAGATCCTTGACCAGCTCGCGGAAATCGACGCGCGATTCCGCCGTAAAATAAAAAATCAGCTTATTGCTGTCGAATCCGCACTCCACATCGACCAGATGCATCGGCAGATTCCGCGACTCAATGCGCTCCTGACAGATGCGGAACGCCTCTGCCATATAGGCGCGGTTTTTTTCGAGGATCTGCATGTCCTCATCGGTCGCAAGGCGCAGGATCGGCTTGAGCGGCGCGGTGATGCAGTCATCCTGCACTGCATGGCGTCTTGCCGCGACCTCGCCGCATTCAGGCCCTCTTGCCGTTTCCACAACGACATAGCTGCCCTCTGCGGGATTCAGATTGCCCGGCGCAAAATAATACATTTTGCCGCCGCTTTTGAATTTCACTCCGATAACTTCGATCATAGTATCTATCCTATCCGGCGGATCGCTCCGCCCAAAATTCACATACGCTGTCAGGGATCACGCATCACAGAGCGCCGCACAGAGCGCGGTTGCCGTCAGAACGGCACTGACATTGCCGTCCAGATCCGCAAATGCCTCCCGGATCGCGCCGTGCATCCGCATGGCTCTGCGCGGTGTCAGTCCGGAAGAAAGCGTTTCCGCCGCAGCACGGTCACAGCCGAGCCGCGGAAAGCTGCCCTCCAGCGTCAGGACAGCCGCGTCCCGCACCTGTGCGTCCAGCAGCTCCAGCGTCCGGATCAGTTGATCCTTGTCCGCAGCCGCCGCCGTCAGCAGGCGCAGCATTTCATATTCATTGCGCTCCGCCAGTGCGGCAGAGAGCGCCGCGGCGTCGTCCGCAGCACGCTTCACGGCCGGGTCGCTGAGATACGCAATGCATTTGCCGATGTTGCCGCCGAATCTTGCCGCCGCCGCGCGGATATCCGCATCGGGATAATCCCGCTTCAGCAGCGCCTCGGTGCATTCCCCCGCCGTCACAGGAAAGACCGCCTTGGCGGTCATGCGGGAGAGCAGCGTCGGCAGCAGCACGCCGACCGAGCCTGCCGTAAAAACAAAGCAGGAATGGGCAGGCGGCTCCTCGACGGATTTGAGCAGCGCGTTCTGCGCCTGAATGCTCATGCCGTCGGCATCCGGGAAAATAAACACGCGCATATCGCCGTTGTTCGGCAGGACGGAAGCCTCCCGCCGGATGTCGCGCACGGTTTCGACGGAAAAGCCCATGCGCTTGCCGGAGTGCTCCGCAGTCGTGATGTCCGGGTGCGCGTCCTCCGCGGCAAGCCGGCAGCTCTTGCAGGTGCCGCAGGGTGCGGAATCCGCGTTTTCGCAGAGCACGAGCATCGCAAACCATTTCGCAATCAGCTTTTTGCCGCAGCCGCGCTCGCCGTGCAGCAGCAGCGCGTGCGGCAGATGATTCTGCTTCCGCATCGTGCGCAGCTCGGAGAGCAGCTGCTGATTGCCGTAAACCGCAGGCATGTTCGGTGTATTCACAGCTTCTCGAACCGTTCGATATTCGTCACAAAGACGGTTGCACCGCCGACCGGTACCTCCAGCGGCATCGAGGGCATCTGCCCTGTCAGCGGAGAGCCGTAGGTCGGTGTGGACGGAACAAACTGCTTTCTGTGATGACATTTCTGTTCGACCACATTGATAACAGTGTCAACGTCGGCTTCCTCCACACAGATCAGAAAGGTCGTATTGCCGGAGCTCAGGAAGCTGCCGGAGGAAGCGAGCTTTGTTGCACGGAAGCCGTTTTTCGCAAGTGCCTTCGATACAGCAGCGCTGTCATCGCCGTTGACGACTGCAAAGATCAGTTTCATAATATGGATCGACCTCATTTCTGAAAGTTCTTTCTGAACGGATGTTCCGTACTTCTGTACAGGATATCCCATAATCAAGTATACCACAAAAATCCGTTTTGCGCAAGTATATAATCAAAAAATAGTGCCGGGCAGTGCCCGGCTCCGTTTCCCTCCGGGCATATTTGACAAAGATCCCCCAATGAGCGGAACTTTACGGCGCTGATCGCGGCGGGCAGTGCGCAGTCTGAAGGATTGCTGCACTCATCTTGCTTTTTGCAGGATAATATGTTATAATATCGGCATACGGACAGGCCTATCCGTCCGCTGCTGCATCACAGCAAGAAAACGTACGGGCATCCGCTCCGGATGACCCGCTTCCGCACAAACCGAAAAGGAGCAGCATATGGCAATTCAGGATTACATGAAGGCGCAGAAGCTCGCCGAAAAGGCGTACCGCACAGGCGGTTCCACGCCCTATCTCCCCTCGCTGGAGCTCATGCTCCGGGACAAAGAGGACGGCGGACAGGTTCCGCTCGGGCAGATGGAAATTCCGCTCTCCCTGGTCGTCGGCACGGCGCAGGCCGACCGCCTCAAGGCATTCGCTTCCAACTTCATGCCGCTGCTGGATTACGAAACCGAGTTCGGCAGCAAATGGTCTTTGCTCTGCGATTCCGTCAGAGAGGTCGGCGTCAATGAGCCGATTGTCGTGTATGAATACAAACAGCGTTTCTATGTCGCTGAGGGCAACAAGCGCGTCAGTGTGTCGAAATTCTTCGGCGCCGTCAGCATTCTGGCTGTTGTCACGCGCATCATTCCCAAGCCGGAGGACACCGACGCGTACAGGGTGTACAGCGAATTCACGGCGTTCCACCGCATCTCCGGCATCTATGAAATTGAGATGAAGCACCCCGGCAGCTTTACGCGGCTGCTTCAGGCGATCAAGCCGGTTGAACTGCCGGACGATGCCGACGGCAAGCCCGTGCAGCCGGAGCCGTGGGACGACGATCTCCGCCGCGACGTCAAATTCGTGTACTCGGTGTTTGCGGAGTATTACAAAAACAAAATTGCCAAGACACTGTCTGTTGAACCGGGCGAGGCATTCCTGCATTTTCTGGAGATATACGGCTATGAGCAGATTCACAGCCTCTCGTCCGCCGAGCTCCAGCAGCGCATTGAGCGCATCCGCGGTGAATTCCGCGTGCTGGGCAATGAGGTCGATCCGACCTCTCACATTCTCGATCCGACCGAGGGCTCACAGAAGATTCCGCTTTCCAAGATGATTCTGCCGAGCAGCCCGGAAACGCTGAAAATCGCATTTCTGTATCCGAAGGAGCCGGATGAATCCAACTGGGTGTATAACCACGAGCACGGCCGTCAGCACATTCAGCGCGCCTTCGGGAATCAGATCGCAACGACCTATTATGTCTGCCCCGCAGAGGATGCGGAGGAAAAGATCATTGAGGCGATTGCAAACGGGTGCAGGCTGATCTTCACGACCTCGCCGGTGTATCATCCGGTCAGTATGCGCATGGCCGTCGAGAACCCGGATATCATCATCCTCAACTGCTCGGTGAACACTGCCTATCAGCAGCTGCGCACGTATTATCTGCGCACCTACGAGGCGAAGTTCATCACCGGCATCATCGCGGGCATCATGACCGAAACCAAACGGGTCGGCTATATTGCCGATTACCCGGTGCTCGGAATCCCCGCGTCGATCGCAGCGTTTACGCTTGGCGTCAAAATGGTCAATCCGCTGGCAACGGTCTTTCTGGACTGGTCCACGCTGGAAGACCACGACCCGATCGAATATTTCCGCGATATGCAGATCGACCTGATCTCTGACCGCGACATCAACGCAAAGCTGTCCAAGGAAACCGACTTCGGCCTGCACGGCATCTGCATTGACGACCACAACTCGTTCCCGATCGCGGCGCCGGTTCTGAACTGGGGCAGCCTTTACGAGGATCTGGTGCGGTCGGTGCTGATCGGCGCATGGAAAAGCGATGCGAACCAGAATGAAACCCGGGCGCTGAATTATTATTGGGGCATGTCCTCCGGCGCGATTGGCGTCAAATACGCCTCCAGTCTGCCGAAGGATCTGCAGAAGCTGCCGCGGATGGTGCAGGAGCAGATCCGGCTCGGCAATTTCAAGCCTTTCGGCGGCCCGATTTACGATCAGAACGGAAAATGCCGCGTTGAGGACGGGCAGGAGCTGACGACGGATGAGATCATCGGTCTGGACTGGCTGCCGCACGGTGTCGAGGGACGGCTGCCGGAGATCAGTGAGCTGGCGCCGCAGTTCCGCGAATTTGCAAAATGGCACAGCATCCACAAGCAGGACGGCGCCGGATTGCTGAAATAACAGAAACAACAGGAAAAAACACAGGGCGGGGAATCTGAAAATATGAAGATCATGGTAATGTCGGACGAGGAGTCCAGGCACATCTGGGAATACTATCAGCCGGGCATGTTCAAGGGGATCGACCTGATCATTTCCGCGGGGGATCTGAAAGCGGAATATCTCTCCTTTGTCGAAACCTTTTCCAATGTGCCGCTGCTGTATGTCCACGGCAATCACGATGAAAAGTACGATACGGCGCCGCCGGAGGGCTGCGAATGCATTGAGGATCAGATTGTTGTGTACAACGGCATCCGGATCCTCGGGCTGGGCGGCTCGATGCGCTACCGCAAGGGAACGCATCAGTACGATGAAAAGGATATGCAGCGGCGCATCCGCAGACTGAAGCTCAAGCTGATGCGGAGCGGCGGCTTTGACATTCTGGTGACACACGCACCGATGGCGGGCTTCCATGATGCGCCCGACCTTTGCCACAACGGATTCAAAGCATTCCGGGAGCTGCTGGAGCAGTACCGGCCGAAGTATTATGTCCACGGGCATGTTCACATGAATTACGGTGAAAAAACGCCGCGGCTCTCGCTGTTTCAGGACACTGTCGTGATCAATGCATACCGCACCTATACGTTTGAATATGACGACCCTGCCGTCCGGAAGGAAGCAGAGCGGATCACCGAATAATAAGCGGTATCTCCGATGGATTCAAAATGGGGCGCTGCCCCAAACCCCGCTGGGGGCGTACCCCCAGACCCCGTTTTATATAAAGGGAAAGCCAAAATAAAAGTTTGCGAGAGTCCAGAGGCGAGGAACCTCTGGCCGCCCGCCGCAGTGGGCGAAATTCCCCTGCCTTCAGGAGCTCGGCGGGCATGGGGTCCTGCGATAGAGGGCGTCCCCTTTCATAAAGCGGTATCTCCGAATAGCAAAGCAGCACCCTGCCGGAAGCGGGGTGCTGCTTTTCTCTCAGAAACTGTTATGAAGCGGATTCGGCAGCGGCACTGCTGTTCGGAATCCAGTTAAACACGGCGTTGACAATATTATCCTTGTTGTCAAAATGCAGATAGTGCTCGCCCTCGAGCTTGTGATGCTCGCTGCGCGCGGTTTCCGTTACGATCTCCTTGTGCAGCTGCTCCCATTCGGGCATCATCTCACAGTTGGACGAGCAGACGAACATCAGCACCGGCACGGTGTCCGGGAATGTGACCTGCCGCATGGACTTGAGATTCGGGTCGATCATATTGACCTCGCTGCAAATATCCTTGTTGTATTCGCGGTGCAGCGTCATCAGGCGGAACAGCTCCAGCTCTTCCTCCGTGTAGGGATAGGACGGATCCGCACACAGAATTGCCCGCGGGTCCGAAACGGACATCAGCCGCCGGATGCCGGTAATATTCATGGCCTTGGTCAGATACACCGCGATTTTGTTCAGCGCCGTAATGCTGATCGGCAGCGGGTTGTGCTCCAGCTGCTTCGGGACGGAGGGATCAATGCCGATGAAGCCCTCCACCTCATCCGGATACTGATTCGCCCACGCCAGCGCATATACGCCGGAGAGCGAATGTGCCATGAGGTAGTATTTCTCACAGTCAAGGCTGCTGACGCAGCTGTGCAGCTCATTAACCACCGCATTCAGCGAACGGTCCGTTCCGGCCAGATCCGACAGGCCGTAGCCGAACGGCTCCACCGTGATGACACGGTATTTCTCCGCAAGTGCCTCCGCCAGCGGCTTGAACTCCAGCACGGGCGATACCGAGCCGAGTCCCGGCAGCAGGATCACTGTCGTGTCGTTTTCTTCACCCTTGATGTCAGCGACCATGGTTTTTCCGCCGACGTCGATTTTGATTCCGTATGACGCTTCGTGCAGCGCCTTTCTTTCACTGAGCCCGCAGAACAGGTTCCAGACAGTCAGCGCTGCCAGGATCACGAGCAGAATCAGGAACAGCCATTTGAAAAAACGGCCGACCTTTCCCTTCTTCTTTTCAGACAAAGTTGCAGTCTCCTTTCTGAAATAAGCAAGATTGTTTGGTTGGACGGTGGGTACAGTGTGTGTATATCCATTCTCAGTTTATCATGTTTCCGCACGATTGTAAAGAGGAATCCGCAGGGTTTCATAAACTCTTCAAAAAACTTTATATTCTCTTAAAAATTAACTGAGATTCATAATTGATGCAGAGGCAAACCGCGCTGATACGGACATATTCCCTGCGCTCCTCTGCCCGGGTGCGGATAAAACCGCGTTTTGAAAGGCGTTTCTGCGCTGAAAAGCGGTTGCAAATCGAAAAAAAGTATGATATAATAGTAAACAGTACCCATAAAGAAAACGCCGCTGCCGTATGCAGGCGGCCGCAATAAAAAAGGAGTTTCAAAATCATGGAACAGCAAACCGTATATTCCGCCAAGGAAGCATCCGCTTATGCACAGCAGATCCTGCACGCCGTTCAGAGCGTCGTTGTCGGAAAGGATATGATTATCCTCAAGGTTCTGCTTGCAATGCTTGCAAAGGGACATGTTCTGCTGGAGGATATGCCCGGCGTCGGCAAGACTACGCTGGCACTTGCATTTGCCAAAACGCTGGATCTGGATTATCACCGCATTCAGTTCACGCCGGATGTTCTTCCGAGCGACGTGACCGGCTTCTCCGTCTATAAGAAGGAAACCGGCACCATGGAGTTCCAGAAGGGTGCGGCATTCTGCAACCTGCTGCTCGCGGATGAGATCAACCGTACCTCTCCGAAGACGCAGTCCGCACTGCTTCAGCTCATGGAGGAGACCGCCGTCACCGTAGACGGCCGCACATATACGCTTCCGGAGCCCTACTGCGTGCTCGCAACGCAGAACCCGACCGGCTCCGTCGGTACGCAGATGCTGCCGGAATCGCAGCTCGACCGCTTTATGCTCCGGCTGCACATGGGCTATCCGGATCTGGAGAGCGAGGTGCAGATCATGCAGGCGCGCTCTGCGGAAAACCCGCTGGATAAGCTGGAGCCGGTGCTGACACGCGCAGAGCTCCAGATTCTTCAGGAAACAGCCGCACAGGTCTATGTGGACAATTCCATTCTGCGCTATATCGCGGAAATCTCCGCTGCAACGCGCAATCATCCGATGATCAAGCTCGGCGTCAGCCCGAGAGGCTCGCTGGCGCTCTGCGCCGCCGTGCGTGCGACCGCTCTGGTGCGCGGACGGGATTACGTGACACCGGATGACATCCGCGTCATCGTTGTGGAAACCTTTGCACACCGTATGCTCCTCAGTGCCCGTGCCAAGACCGAGAACGTCACGGCGGAGCAGCTGATCGAGGAAATCCTGAACGATGTGCCCGTTCCGAAGCTGAGAAGGTACGAGGAATGATCCGATCCAAGCTGCTGTATGCAGTGCTGCTGGTCGTGCTGATCCTGTTCTATTATCTCTACCGCGGCGACCCGAAGCAGGGCGACCTGTCGCTGGCACTGCTGATTTTTGCAGTGATCTTTCCGCTGATCCTGCTGGGTGGGCTGATCTGGCTGAAACGCTCCGTCTGGCTGCGGCTCTTCCACAGCAAGGAGCCCGTCCGCAAGGGGCAGATGTATCAGTGGGTGCTGCAAATCACGAATAATAGTATTTTTTCCGCATCCGAGGCGCAGGTTTCCCTGACCTATTCCAACAGTCTGACCGGAGAGTCGAAGGATCTGACGCTGATCGTGCCGGTGCTGGCGCGCAACAGCCAGCGCGTGCGGCTCTCGTTCCATACGGTCACCTGCGGCATCATGCAGATACAGATTCATGAGCTGGTGCTGTTTGATCCGCTCCGGCTGTTCCGTATGCGGATCCGGCCGTCACTGCTGGATCAGGTGCTCGTGATGCCGGCCAATACGGTGCAGGTGCCCGAGGAGTGGCCGCCTGTTCCGATGCCGGATGCCGATACCTCGGAATACTCCAAGGTGCGGCCGGGCGACGATCCCTCCGAGATCTTCGACCTGCATATCTACCGCGAGGGCGATCAGGTTTCCCGGATTCACTGGAAGCTCAGCTCCAAGCTCGATCACCTGATGGTCAAGGAATACAGCCTGCCGCTTTCTGCGGGCAGCCTGCTGGTGCCGGTTTCCGTTCTCTGCGGAGAGATGCCGGAGGCAGCGCTGCGGCTGGATACCGCATACTCTGCGATGACTGCCGTCGCAGCAACGCTGGCCGAGCAGGAGCTCTCCTTTGCGATCACCAATTATCAGACGGAAACCGGAATGCGCGTTTCCGAGCTCTATGAGAATCTCGCGGAGGCAGCGCCGTGGCTGCGCATGGCCGTGGCGGAGGCGCCTGCCCGGGAACGTGACCGGGACATGCTGCTGAATGCCCTGACCGATCTGCTGAACGAAAGCCGCAGCTATGAACGCATCGTGTTCTTTGTGCCGCAGATGGATGACGCGTTCTCCGAGGTGTTTGCCGCTGCGCCGCATCCGGAGCGGCTGACCGTATTTTTCGTCACTGCCGTCCATGAATCGGACTGGAGCGCGGACGCCGGGCTGTCGTATACCTGCGTGCCGGTTGCGCTTCAGGAGCCGGTGCATCCCACGATGCTGAATCCGCGGGACGAGGATCTCCCGGACTTCGATACCGAAGAGCTGTTTGAGGGAGGTGCGGCATTATGAAGTATTATGACGTACCCCGCCCGAAGGATCAGCTGCTGCTGCACGACGGCATTACGATGTCCGTCCGCAGCAGAAAGCAGTTCCCGGAACGGCTTGTGCGGCTGCTGATTACGCTTTGCGGCAGCGTCGGCACACTCTGCTGTGTGCAGGGATTTTTCCATTTCCAGATTCAGATTCTGCCGCTGATCCTGTTCATCATCATTCTGACATGCTTCATGCGGCTGATCCGCATGATTTCCCCGCGCGTCGGCTTCGGCTGCATTCTGGCTGCATTTGCTGCGATCCCGGTTCTGCTGCTGAAATACCGCGAGGAGGCGGTCATCGGCGCAGGCTCCGTGTATCATGCGATGCGCAGGGTGATCCTTGCGAAGGCCTCTTTCCCTGCAAATACGGCAAGGCTGCCCGGACAGTGGACGGAAGCGCAGTGTACGCAGTTCATTTTTGTGCTGATCATTGCGGCAATGGTCGCGCTGCTGGAATATTCCGATGTGCTGATGACGCATACGCAGTCCAGCCGCAGCGGCTTCTGGATCCGTTTTCTGGTGACGTTCCCGTTCCTGGAATGCGGCCTGTATTTCGGCATTCATACCAGCATGGCGGCAGTGTTTCTGCTGGTGCTGTTCTGGATCGGTACGCTGGCAGTTTCCCGCCGGAAGCCGAGCAGACATCTGCTCCGCTCGCAGGGTGCTTCCGCACCGCTCCAGCAGGCATTCCTCAATGAAACGGAGCACCGCTTCACCACGCATGAAACCGGCGCGGCCGTTCTCTTGGGCTGCGCGGCACTGCTTTCGGCCTGTGCGCTGATTTGCAGTTCGCATTACGATCCCAACAGCCCCAAGACGCAGGCGCGTCTGGAAAAGCGGCAGGAGCTCAGAAAGGCGGCGCGGGAATTCAGCGTGCGCGACGTCACCGGCCTGCTCCAGCGCATCCCGACCACCATGGGCCTGAACGTCGTGACGGACGAGGTCGATCTGACGCAGGACAGCGATCTGCATTTTGACGGCAGCACCGTGCTCCATGCATCGGTCTGGTCAACCGTCAACGTCAAGGATTACTATCTCCGCGGCATTGTCCGCTCGGAGTACACCGGCAAGGGCTGGGCGCTCCCGAACGGCATTTACCGCAGAAATCAGAAGCTGTTCCGCCAGCTGACCAATGAAAACCGGATGCCGCAGACTTTGCTGCACTCCGATCATGCGGATGAGATGAAGCAGGAGGAAGGCCGCTATCCGGTTGTGCCCTGCGAGATCACCGCGATGCACGGCGAATCGGTCAACTATCTGCCGTATGAGGCGCTGTTCAAGAAGGGGACCAAGTACCGCTATGACATTGAAACACAGCTCCCCAGCTACAAGAAATATGACTTTAACATTCTGACAACCGGCATCACGGATCCCGGCGTGGCATGGGCGAATTCTGCACCGTCCCCGGATCCGGTCGTGTCGGAATATGAGAAATTTGTCGATGAAACCTATATCGAGCTGCCCGATACCCCGGCGATCCACCGGATCCACGACATGTATGAGCCGTATATGCCCGATGCGGATGCGCCGCTGCCGGAAAAGCTCGAGGCGATCCGGGATTACATCTGGGAGCGCGCGGACTACACCATGCAGCCCGGCGACCAGCCGGAGGATCAGGACTACGTCGAGTATTTCCTGACGGAGGGGCACAAGGGCTACTGTGCGCATTATGCGTCCTCTGCCGTGCTGCTCTGCCGGATGTGCGGCATCCCCGCGCGTTACTGTCAGGGCTATGTGCTGACGCAGAACAGCTTCCACAACGGCAACAAGCAGGAGGTCACGGGGCAGGCTGTTCCGGTTTATGAGATCGACATTCCCGACAACCAGGCACACGCATGGGTCGAGGTATACGTCAAGGGCTACGGCTGGCTTCCGTATGAGTTCACGGAAACCGTGCTGGAAACCTGGCACCGTGCGCAGGCGGCACCGGCCGTCCAGACGACCGTTCAGGAGGTCACGACTGAGGCTTCTCAGACACAGACCACAACCGTCGCTCCTCAGACCGCTGACACCACCACGCAGACCACGCCCGGCGGCGCCGGACACAGCGGCAGCGGCAGCAAGGTGCTGCGGATCATCGGCAGGATTCTGCTGATCCTGATGCTGCTTGCGGCAATTCTGTACGTTTACTACCGGATTCACTGCACGATCATCCGCCGCAGACGGCTTGCGATGCATGACAAGGACGGCAATGCCGCGGCACATGCCTCCTACGATTATCTGATCCGGCTGCTGCATCTGCTCGGCATTGATCAGAAGCGCATGTCGCACGATACCTTTGCGGCATTCGCGGAAAAGGAGTGCGATCTGCTCAAGAAGGGCAAGATTTCCAAGGCGAT
>JAFZBC010000133.1:0-7332 GCA_017561965.1 Oscillospiraceae bacterium | reverse complement strand
GCTGTCCAGCACAAGCACGGGAATCTTCTGCTCAGTCAGGAGCGCATCCAGCTTCTGCTTCTCCTCCTCCGAACGGATCGAATCCCGGAGATACAGAATGCCGTCCAGCGACGGATAATGCATATATTCAAAGATGTTGAACTCAGCCTTTTGATGCGCAGTCAGCTCCGGAAGATCGGTAATGCAGGAAAATACCGCAATATCAATATCCAGGGAAAACGCCTGCGCCATCATGCCCTTGATGAGCCTGCGCTGCATCAGCTGCTCCGCTTCACAGACGATCACGCCGATCAGAAGCCTTTTTTTCATAATGCCCTCTCCTATTCAAAGTCACCGCACGGCATTTGAGGCCGTTTCGGTTTTCGGTTTCGCAGATCCCCTCCGGATCCTTTGGATCAGCCGCCCGACGCCGAGGCTCAGCAGAACGGACAGCAACATTGCTGCAAGAATGATGATGATCTGCACCGCCGCGCCGCTCTTTTGGCCGATGCGCATGGCGGAGAGCAGGTTCTTGATAAAAATGTGGATCAGATACAGCTCCAGCGAAATGCCGCCGAGCGCGTTCAGTCCGGTACTGACTGCCCTGTTCGGGAAACGCTCCAGCAGCTTTGCAAGCAGCATACTGATAAAAATGCCTGCGCCGCCGCAGCCGATGCGGTACAGCATCATTGCGGCATCTGGTTCGGCGCTGCTGAGGAAAAATGCTGAGATAAACGGAATCAGCATCAGGACGGCATAGCCTGTCACGATCTTTGCAAGACGCTGATCTTGCTTTCCGAAGAGCAGGCCGCCCGTCAGGGATCCCGCGAAAAAGACCGGGATGCGCGTGGATGCAATCTCGTATTTGTCATATATCTCCCGCGCCAGGAAAAACTGTCCCAAAACAGCGGCAAAACACAAAACCATGAGCAGGACGATGAAGCCTGCGTGCTTTTCCTGCAAGCGGAAGATGAGCGGATACAGCAGGTACAGCACGAGCAGCAGCGATACGTACCACACCGTGCGGTTGCCGTGCGTCCAGAATGAGAGCGTTGTCCAGTCCAGCAGAAACATGCCCGCACCAGTCTTTTTGAACAGAAAATCGGTCGCAAGCCAATACGGCAGGGACACCGCAAGCGTCGGGATCAGCACGCGGCTGATGCGTCTGCGGTAAAACGGCAGCGGACGGCTGTCCTTTGTCATGGAGCAGTACAGACCGATGCCGGAGAGAAACAGGAAGATATCCACACCGATGTTTCCGCACGAAAGCACGCTTGTCAAAACCGGGATCTGCAGCGAATCATACAGGCAGGCGCCGAAATGGAACAGCAGGATCATCAGTGCGGCAAATCCCATCACGGCGGTGCGGTGTCTGGAAATCAGACTGTAATCCATGTTACGGATGCTCCTGCTTCGGGAGCACGTCACGGAGTGCGGATTCCAGATGGACCGAAAGTGCCTCCAGTGAGCTGTGTCCGCCGGGAATCACGCGCACATCCTTTGAAAGCGTTTTGCAGACCGCAATATTATCCGTCAGAAGCGTATCCGCGTCCCCGCAGATGATGCGGCTCAGACGGTTGACGGAATACGCTGCGCGTGCCTCATACTGTCTGACATATTCCTGCGGGATGCCGGATTCCGTGATCAGCGGAAGCGTGTGCGGATACATGCAGGGATTCGTCAGCAGACAGAAGCGCTGTAACCGGCGGCTCAGATGGTCGGCATAAAATCCGCCGAGGCTCTGCCCGACGAGAATCACATCGGGTTCGGATGCGGTTTTCAGCAGTTCCGCGATCAGATCATCCGGTGCCGTGTGCTCGTAATCGAGCGCCGGAGAGATAATCTGCTCCGCCGGAAAGAACTCGCAGAGCGCCCGGTAATTCCGGTTGTCCGCTGCGCCGAGAAAGCCGTGCAGATTCAGTATTTTCATATGCATACTCCTTTTCGGATCCTGATATTACAATTTTACATCAGTATATCACAAAAAGACAGTTGTGTCAAGGCGTTTTGCTGAATTTCTGCGAAAAAAGCCGCTTTGTAAAACAATATACCGGATACAATATAACAAGAAAGCCGGAAAGCACACGGCTCTCCGGCTTCTGAATATGCAGTTGGGAACGCGCTCAGACCATTGCCTCCTTGATGGCTGCAAACAGGTCGTCATAGCTTTCAAATGCGGGCAGCTGCGGATACTCCTTCTTGATCTGCTCGGTGGAGCGGAACAGGAAGCCAGCCTTGCTCGCAAGAATCATGCCGAGGTCATTGAAGCTGTCGCCGCTCGCGATCGTTTCAAAGCCGATCGACTGGAGCGCCTTGACGGTAGTCAGCTTGGACTTTTCGCAGCGCATTTTGTACCCGGTGATCGTGCCGTCCTCCGCGACCTCCAGCGAATTGCAGAAGATGGTCGGCATACCGAGCTTCCGCATCAGAGGCGCTGCAAACTGCGAGAATGTATCGCTGAGGATAAGCACCTGACCGAGTGCGCGCAGCTTATCCAGAAACTCCTTTGCGCCCTCCATCGGCTCAATCTGCTCGATCGTTTCCTGAATCTCTCTGAGGCCGAGGCCGTGCTCTTTCAGAATCGCAAGGCGATACTGCATCAGCTTGTCGTAATCAGGCTCGTCACGGGTGGTTCTCCGCAGCTCCGGGATGCCGCTGGCTTCTGCAAACGCAATCCAGATTTCCGGGACAAGCACGCCCTCCAGATCAAGACAGGTAATATACATAGACATAATCGTTCTCCTTTTCATCAGGCTTCTGCTGCGGTTGCAGCGTTTGATTTATTATAGCACACTTTCCCCTATCCGTCAACCGTTCCGCTGCGGTTCGCGCAAAATACACGAAAAAATACCGTACAGATGACCGGTGCTGTCAAAAAGATTGTCAGATGTCTTGACGGCGGCGGAATTCTATGCTATAATCAAGATAAGGGAAACCGGCTGTGTGTATACAATCTGCGAAAGGAGTGATCGCCGTGAAAATTGCACTGAACCGTTCCGACTGGAGATTCTGGCTGCTCTATTGTATCCTGCATTTCGGACTGCTGGCCTTCTCGCTCATCATCTTCAAGTGGCTGTGGGCGCAGCTGAACAGCAGAACCTGTGTCATCGACCTCAGTGAAGTCTGCTTTATTGCCGCGGCCTACGCGCTGATCCTGACATTCAGCCGCCTGATCATCTACCGCATTGGCAAAAAACGCTATGAGAAGAACCCCGTTGACCGCCGCCGGAATAATCTGTTCCGCGAGTGAACCTGACTGACAAAGGAACCGGACTTGCTCCGGTTCCTTTCTGCTTGCTGAGAAAGTACCGGTTTCAGGGGACGCCCTCTATCACAGGGCGTCCCCAATTTGAATCCATCGGAGATACCTTTATATATGCCGGACACTGTACATTGATCGCATATTTCTGTCAAACTGTCACAGAATCCGCAAGCTCTGCACAATCTCTATAAAAAGTCCACTCAAACAGCACAATTCTCCATTTACTTTTCCGGACAACTATGCTATAATAAAAATAAGTTCTGCGGACAACCGCAGACAGGATAGGAAGAAATATGTACGGAAATCAAGGGGGTTACTTATGAAAACAAGCAAACGGATCTGTGCGGCGGCCGCTGCATTCGCAGTTTCGGTCTGCGCTGTCAGCGCGCCTGCACAGCTGCCCGCAGTTGCCTACGGCACGGGGCAGAATATCGCGGAATACCTTGACCGCGGCATCACGGCGGTCAAAACCGGCAGCGGAATGCTCGTCAGCTGGCGCTTTCTGGCCAATGACAGCGACACGGCCGAGTTTCAGCTTTACCGCGGCGACGAGCTGATCTACACGTCGTCCGCCGGAAAAGCGACCTGCTTCCTCGACAAGGGCGGAAACGCTTCATCGACCTACCGCGTGGATACCTACGCGGGCGGCAAAAAGGTTTCATCCGATACCTGCACGATGATCTCCGGCAATTCGTATTTCGATATTCCGCTGGATATTCCGGCAGGCGGCACAACACCCGCGGGCGAAACCTACTCCTACTCCGCAAACGACTGCTCCGTCGGTGATGTGGACGGCGACGGCATCTACGAGATCTTTCTGAAATGGGATCCGAGCAATGCGCATGACAACTCGCAGGCGGGCTATACCGGAAATGTCCTGATCGACTGCTACCGGCTGACCGGCGAGAAGCTCTGGCGCATCGACCTCGGAAGGAATATCCGTGCCGGTGCGCACTATACGCAGTTCCTCGTCGCAGACTTTGACGGCGACGGCAAATGTGAAATGACCTGCAAGACCGCAGACGGCTCCAAAGACGCTGCGGGCAAGATCATCGGGGACGGCTCGAAAGACTGGCGCAATCAGGACGGCTATGTCCTCTCCGGTCCCGAATACTATTCGCTGTTTGACGGCGCAACGGGAACGCTGCTCGATACCGTGGACTACGCATTCCCGCGCGGGACTGTCAGCCAGTGGGGCGACAAATACGGCAACCGTGTAGACCGTTTCCTCGGTACGGTCGCGTATCTCGACGGCGTTCATCCGAGCGTGGTGTCCATCCGCGGATACTACACCAGAATGACGGCTGTCGCTTATGACGTGCAGAACAAGAAGCTGGTCAAGCGCTGGACTTACGATTCCGGCTGGGACCAGAAGGCAGGCACCGGCTGGGGCAACGGCAACCATAACTGCATGCCCGCCGATGTGGACGGTGACGGCAAGGACGAGATCCTCTGCGGCGCTTTCACGCTCGATGACAACGGCAATGCGCTCTGGTGTACGAACAAGCTGCACGGCGATGCAATGCACGTCAGCGACTTCGATCCTTCGCACGCAGGACAGGAACTGTGGGTCTGCCACGAGGCTTCACCTTACGGCGTTTCGCTGGTCGACGCAAAAACCGGCCAGATCCTTTGGCATGAGGACCGCAGCAAGGATACCGGCAGAGCCTGTGCGGACAATGTCTGGGCGGGCAACCCGGGCGGTGAATTCTGGGGCTCCTGCTCAACTGCGGTCGTCAACAGCAAGGGGCAGCAGCTCAGCATGAGCTGCCCGTCCATCAACTTCCTGGTGTGGTGGGACGGCGACCTTGAACGCGAGCTGCTCGACGGCAATACCATTACAAAGGTCAATCAGTCCGGCGGCATTGATACGCTGTTCACCGCGAACGGCTGCGATTCCTGCAACGGCACCAAAGCAACACCGAACCTCTCGGCCGACCTGTTCGGTGACTGGCGTGAAGAGGTCATCCTGCACACATCGGACAGCAAGTATCTGCGCATCTTCTGCACGCCGTACGAAACGGATGTCAGACTGACCACGCTGATGCATGATATGCAGTACAGAATGCAGGTTGCGACCGAGCAGAACTGCTATAACCAGCCGCCGCATCCGAGCTTCTATCTCGGCTCCGACCAGCCGCTGCCGGAACGCCCGGCCGTGACGATCAACGGCGGCGTAACGGTCAGCGACGGCCCGGCAATCATCAACACCGAGCCGGTCTACCAGATTCGGAACCTCGGACGCGGATGGAATCTTTCCGGCGTAAACGGCAAGGCGATGCAAACCGGGCCGGCGCTCTCCGCAGAACAGGTGTGGAAATTCAGTGACCTCGGCGACGGAAAGTATACGCTGACGAACGGCTATGACGAGGTGCTGACATTCCCGGACGGCAAGCCCTCCGTCACAAAGGATTTCCAGACCGGCGACAAGGCCGTGACGCTGAAACGGGTCAAGGGCGGCTATCTGATCATTCCGGTCACAGACGGCGATGACGAAAACGTGCTCAGTTCAACGACGAGCAACGATCTGACACTGAAAGCGTTTGAGGAAAACAACACACAGATCTGGGTGCTTGAGGAGTTCAACGCACACATGGGCAAGCGCCCGAATATCACATTTGATATCAACGGCGACCGCAAGGTCACGGCTGCGGATCTCTCGGCATGGAAGGCTGCCTCGCTTTCCGGCACGCAGAACGCCGCCGCAGACTGCAACGGCGACGGCAAAACCGACAGCACGGATATGCAGATGATCCAGACATTCCTGCGCGGTGAAAGAGTGTTATTCCGCGACGAATCCGTTTTCCGCATCCGCAGCAATGCAATCGACGCCGGATGGGATGTCGGCATTGAGGAGACCGTCAACGAGGGCTTTAAGGCGCCTGCATACCTGAATCTCGACAACCGTGAGGGCAGCTTCGCGGAGTTTACGGTCTATGTGCCGGAATCCGGCGCATACTTTGAGCTCCGGTTCCGCTACGCAAACGGCAGTTCCAATAACCGCACAATGGCAGTCTGGATCGACGGCATGGATACGCACGAAACATTAGACTTCAGCTCCACCGGCTCCTGGACAAACTGGAAACAGGAAGCGGTATACAGCACGCGCATCGGAAACGGCTACAATACGATCCGGCTGATCTCCCAGACAAGCGAAGGCGGCCCGAACCTCGATTATCTGGAGTTGATCCCGCATCCGATCCCAATGCCGGAAGGCTGAACGGATCTTCCACGGTACCAATGAACCGGTCACAATCAGCCCGAAGGCACAGCGCTTTCGGGCTGATACACTATCACAGACAGGAGAAATCCATGAAACGAAAACACATCCTCCGGCTCTTCGGCCTGCTCTGCGGGGCGGCGCTGATCGTCCTCGGCGTTCTTCGCGGCGAACCGGATACCATCCTGCAAAAGGCGGTGAAGCTATGTCTGGAATGCATCGGGATCGGGTAAAGCGGCATAACCGCTTCCGCCTGTGCGTACAGCTTCTCGCCGCTGCGATCCTCAACGGCTACGCGGCAGGTTTTGCCGGCGGACATATCTTCACAGGAAAGACCAAGGCCGTCTGCGTGCCGGTGCTCAACTGTTACGCCTGCCCCGGCGCGCTCGGCGCCTGTCCAATCGGCGCCATGCAGACCGTTGCTGCCGGAAACGGACGCAGCTTCTCGTTTTACGTGCTCGGCATCCTCATGCTGTGCGGCACACTGTTCGGGCGATTGCTCTGCGGATTTCTCTGCCCGTTCGGGCTGGTGCAGGATCTGCTCGCAAGGATTCCGCTGAAAAAGCTGACCGTACCGCGGAAAGCCGACCGCATGCTCCGATACGTGAAATACGCTGTGCTCATTATAATGGTACTGCTGCTGCCCGCCGCCGTTCAAAATGCGCTCGGCACAGGTGAACCGTGGTTCTGCAAATACCTCTGCCCTACCGGAACGCTCGAAGGCGGCATCCCCATGGTGCTGCTGAACCCTGCGCTCCGGAAGCTGGCCGGTGTGCTGTTCACATGGAAATTCATGATCCTGCTTGCGATTCTGATTCTCTCGGTAAAGATCCCGCGTGTGTTCTGCCGGTATCTCTGCCCGCTCGGCGCG
>JAFZBC010000132.1:0-2823 GCA_017561965.1 Oscillospiraceae bacterium | reverse complement strand
GTACAGGTCACAATCAGGTCGCCAAGACCGGTCAGACCTGCAAAGGTATTCGTTCTGGATCCCAGCGCCGCACCCAGCCGCTCGATCTCATGCAGACCGCGCGTCATCAGCGCCGCCTTGGTATTATCACCGAAGCCCAGACCGTCCGAGATGCCCGCGCAGAGCGCGATCACATTTTTCAGCGCGCCGCCCAGCTCACAGCCGGTCACATCGTCATTGATATAAACACGGAAGGTCGGGGAACTGAACCACTCCTGCACCAGATATGCCGCCATGCGGTTTGCAGATGCAGCAACCACGCTCGTCGGGATGCCTCTGCCGACCTCCTCCGCGTGGGACGGGCCGGTCAGCACCACGTAAGCGCCCTGCGGCAGCTCCTCTGCAAAAACCGCACTCATCAGCTTATAGGTGTCCTCCTCAATGCCCTTGCCGGCATTGACAACAACCGTTCCCTCCTGCAAATACGGCGCAACCTTCTGACAGGTCGCACGGACAAACGAGGACGGAATCGCAAACAGCACCAGATCACTTTCCCGGATCACGGAAATATCCGTGGTCAGATGAATGCCCTCCGGAATCTTCACGCCGGGCAGCTTCTGCTTCTGCTCACCGTCACGGCGCATCGCCTCAATTTCCTCCGGGATCGCACTCCAGAGCGTGACCTCGTGCTGCTGAGAAGAATACAGCATCACTGCCAGCGCGGTGCCGAAGCCGCCGCCCAATACCGTAATGTTTGCCATGTCAGAAACCTCCTGTGTTACTTGTCAAGCTCAAAGACCAGATCCATACACTTGATCTTGCCCGCATCGGAGAGCTCCGTCGGAATGAAGCCCACATAGCGATAGCCCTTTGCGGCATACTCCTGAATGATCTTGCGGTGCTCCTCGGACTTTGCGCCGACCAGCTTGCTGATCTTCACATTGACGAATTCATACTTTTTCATGACGAAACCCTCCTGTTCATTTTGGTATTAAAAAATGCTCATGCAGCTTTTTTCTCACCGATTTTCCGCTCTGTGCCGGATTTCAGCCGCTTGATATTCTCGCGGTGGCTCCATACGACCAGGAACGCCGCAGCCGAGATCAGCACGGTATACAGCAGCGACACCGGCCACGATGCGCCGCGCACGAAATGCTCCAGAATCAGCGTGATCGGAATGACGCAGAGCGTCGCCGTGCAGGACGCAAGCGACACATATTTGGAGCGCCAGAGCACGATGCCGAAAATCGCCATGAGCAGCACGAAGCTGAGCGGATTGATGACGAGGAATACGCTGACGCCGACCAGCACGCCCTTGCCGCCGCGGAAGCCGTGCCACAGCGGGAACACATGCCCCAACACGACGAACACAGCCGCAACATAGCACATCCAGCGGAAATTGTATGCGTCACCGGTGCCTTCCGCGACCGGCGCCCAGCCGAGCGTCTTGCCGATCGCCTGCGCAAGCGCCATTGCTGCCGCGCCCTTGCCCAGATCAATGATGAGCGTCAGGATGCCGCAGCCCTTGCCGAAGCAGCGCAGCACATTCGTCAGACCGGCATTGCCGCTGCCGAATTTCCGCACATCCTCATGTTTGAACAGACGCACCGATGCAATCGCGCCGTTCAGGCTGCCGAGTAAATAGCCGACCGCTGCTGCGATCAGAATGCAGACCGCATAGCCTCCAAAAGTTCCCTGCATAAAAATATCATGCTCCTAATCAAAGATAATGAATCCGCCGGACAGATTATAACAGTCCGAAATGTTTTGCAACCGTGTCGCAGACAGCCTCTCTGGTATCCTCATCGCTGTCCGGTCTGACAACGGTGAAAAAGCCGCTGTTCGCATAGGCGTCATAATGCGCCCGGCTGTTGATGCGTGCTAGCCCCTGCCTGTAATTTTCCATGACGGCTTCCGGATCATCGCAGCCTTCGATGACCCGCAGCAGAAACTGCTTTTCGGGGTCGCTCCTGTCAAAAAAGCGCCCGACGCTCATAGACTGCGGGGAAAGCATCACCGCTACATGGTTCCAGTCGGCAATCTCCCGCAGAATATCAAGCGGAATATTGGTATCCGCGATCACGTTTCTGTCCCTGGAAAGGGAAATCAGCTCCGCGATCTCAAAGCCCGCCGCCTCCCGGCCTGTGCTGTACATCCACCGCTCGTATTCTTCGGGGGAACGGCGCACAAAATCCGTCCAGTCAGTCAGATTTCTGATGTAACAGAGATCCGGCTGCACATCCGGCGATGCCACTGCATCCGATACTTCGCTGAAATAGTTTTCTCCGCAGCATACCATATCATACCGGTCGGCAAGCATTCTGACGGTCGTAGACTTTCCCGCATAGGCAGTCCCCGTGATAAAATAGACATTTCTCAGGTAATGCTTCAGAATATTATTCTCAATGACCATCGTCAGCCCCTGCTGCCGGAGTCATTGCCGCGCTCGCGGATGATGAACCGCACCGGCGTGCCCTCCAGCCCGAAGGTTTCGCGGATCTGGTTTTCAAGGTACCGCTGATACGAAAAATGGAACAGATCCGCACGGTTGACAAAGAATACGAAGGTCGGCGGCTGTGTGCTCGCCTGTGTCATATAGTAGATCTTGAGCCGTCTGCCCTTGTCGGTCGGCGGCTGCACACGCGCCGTCGCATAGGCGAGGACGTCATTCAGCTTGCCGGTCGTAATGCGCATGGCATTGTTCGCCGCGACCTGCTTGATCAGCGGGAACAGCTTGTGGACGCGCTGGCCGGTCTTGGCGCTGATGAACAGGAACGGCACATAGCTCATGAAGCTGAAATCATTTTCCAGCTTCTTCGTGAATTCCTGCATGGTCTTGTCATC
>JAFZBC010000131.1:0-3052 GCA_017561965.1 Oscillospiraceae bacterium | reverse complement strand
GTCAGCAGATATGCGGGCAGCGAGCTGCGCTGTTTTGCGGTTTTTTCCTCAGCCATGGAGCGCCTCCTGTTTTCTGCCGCGCAGACTGATCCAGGTCAGCCCGCCGACGGCCAGCAGGATCAAGCCGCAGGAGCCGAACACCGGAACGGTCATGTTCCAGCCTGTTTCGTCTACGGAAGCGCCGACCGAGGTGGAGTCGATCAGGTCGCCCTCATCGTCGCGGACGGAATAGCTGATGCCGTTTTCTCCGAGCTGATCGACGGAAATGTGCATACCGAGCTGTTCGCCCAGCGAGATAAAGCTGCTGGCGATGTCCGCCTGACTGCCGGTGTCCATCTGCTTGATAATGCTGTTGCGCTCCGAGGTCGAGAGCGAGGCGAGGAAGGCAGCGCGCTGATCCTCCGGCAGTGCTGCGACATAGGCCTGCTTTTCCTCCAGCGTCATATTGATAAAGGGCTTTTCCGGCTCCGGATAGGTCACCGGCTCGGTTTTGGTCGGCTCCGGGTCCGCACTCTGGGCCGCGGGCGGGGCGGTGGTCTGCATGGCCTTGCGGATTTCCGGGCCGCTGACGCCGAACTGCTCGCCGACCTTGTTCCAGATCTCGTCCTCCTGCAAAATGACCATTTCTGCCCAGACATCATACGGGAGATACTGGCCTTTGATCTCCATGCCGTTTTCGTCATGCGGTACGGTTTCGTACTGGTTTTTCGCATTCTGGATCATGGTTTCCGGCATACCGATTCTCCGCATGGCGGCATATACATCTTCGATGCTGCCCTCCGCAGCTGCGTGCATGGTCAGGCAGCAGACTGCACAGACCGCTGCCGGCAGTACGGCAAGCAGGCGTTTCCGGATTTTTTTCATAGGATCCGTCCTTTCGGTTCGTTTCAAACGGCTCCGGCTTTTTGCCGGAGATGTACCGTATCGTTCCGATACAGCCTATATTATATCACAATATTGCAGAAAATGCAAGCAATTCGCTGCTTTTCGCAAAAAACGTGCGGGAAAACAGTTCCCCGCACGCTTTGTTTTTCATGATGCCGCTGTTTAGAAGGTGATCTTTTTGGCGATGTACCGCAGCAGATCCGACAGATCGGCGCCGTCGGTTTTGCCGTCCTTGTTGCAGTCGGCATTGGCAAGCCCCTGATCCGTGATGCTGGCCTCGCTGTCCGCGTTGAGGAACCGCGCGAGCAGCACGGCATCAGAAACGTCGATGCTGTTGTCGCAGGTGATGTCGCCAAGGCCCTTGTCAGAAGCCGCAGGCGCGGTGCCGAGTGACTCAAATTTGCGGTCAAAGCGCTTTGCGTACTTCTCTGCCGTGGAGTTTTCATAGCCGCGGATTACGCCGGTGTAGGAATTCGGATCTCCCAGTATCTTGGGGTTGGCAAAGGTATTCGGCGCGTCATAGATCTTCGTTTCCGGATTCAGCAGCGTGACCGACAGCAGATTCTCACACCCGCCGAATGCCTCATAGTCGATGCTTCTGAGCGTTTTCGGGAGTGTGACATCCGTCAGCATCTCACTGTTTTCGAATGCGCTTGATCCGATTGCTTCAAGCCCATCGTTGAAAACAACTTCCCGGATGCAGAAACTGTTGAAGAACGCACTGTTGCCGATCTCCTTCAGGGTAGACGGCATCTCGACCTTTGCGATCCCGGTGTTCCAGCAGAACGCGAATTCATTGATATACTGAACGCCTTCCGGCAGTTTGATCGTCAGTGCCGGATTATTGTTGTACAAATATCCGGAATCATAGAACGCACGGTCCAGCGCGCCGCCGCCGATCACGCGGATGCCCTCCGGGAACGTAAATTCGGTCAGGCTGCCGTCACGGAGCGATTTGCTGATCTGCTCGGTATTGGTTTTCAGCAGAATGCCGTTCTCGATGACAAAGGTGTCCGTTTTGCTGTCGAGCCATTTCGTGCTGTCAAAGGCATTGTTGCCGACATTGGTCAGGCTGTCCGGCAGTGTGACCGCTGCCAGCGAGCGGCAGTACCGGAATGCTTGTGAATCAATGGATTCCGTACCCTCCGGAATCACAATCGCTTTCAGATTGTTGCTGCTCTGAAATGCGCTCTGTGCGATGCACTTGAGATCCTTCGGGAGCGTCAGCTCGCGGAATGCGGTGTTCTGGAACGCAGACATTCCGATCTCGGTGATGTGTTCGGAAAGCTGTACGGATTCCAGTCCGGTGCAGTTGTCAAATGCATTCGCTCCGATTTTTGTGACGCTGTCTGCCATTTCAACCGATTCCAGCAGCTTGCAGTTCAGGAACGCGCCCGAGCCGATGCTTGTGATGCCGTCCTCAATCACGACCTTTTTGATCTGATCTCCCCACGGCGCCGGGCAGGCAGAGCTATGCTCCTCCTGCGGCGCGACAGTGGAAGGGTTGAAATAAGGGTTGAAATAAGGTCCGCGGTAATAATTATCCATATCGCCGGTGCCGGAGATCGTCAGCGTGCCGTTTTCATCCAGCGTCCAGACAGCATTGTCGCCGCAGGCATTTTCCGGCGCGATCAGCGACGGATCCACATCCTCCAGCGCTTCAAAGCGATAGCCCATTTGCTTCGCATAGGCTTCTGCCGTGGAACCCTTCTGGCCGCAGAGCGTTCCGGTGTAGCTTTCGCCCTGATTGCTGAACAGAACGATCTTATCACTGAATTCCGCAGCCGGATTTACGATCGTAACGCGTTTCAGCGCAGGGCAGTCCAGCGCGAACGGTTCATGGAAAATCAGTACCATATCGGCGCGTCCGAGGAGCGTCAGCTCGGTCAGGCTGCTGCACTCGCTGAAAGCATCCTTGTCGATGGATAAAAACCTGCTGGACGGCAGTACAACAGATTTCAGCGCGCTGCATCCCCTGAATGCGTCCCATCCAATCGAGGTCAGTTTCTTCGGAAGATTGATCTCACGCAGCTTGACGCAGTTTTCAAATGCACCGTCACAGATTGATGTGACAGATTCCGGGATCGTGATCGTTTCCAGTCCCTTGCAGTTATAAAATGCGCTCATACTGATTGAATCAAAGCCGTCCGGGATCACGACGGAGGTG
>JAFZBC010000130.1:0-6576 GCA_017561965.1 Oscillospiraceae bacterium | reverse complement strand
GCCGCCGCATAGGAACGGATCCCCTGTATAAAGGCATCCTTATTCTCCGGCAGGACGGTAAAGCCGCCCGCACCGGGATGCCCGCCGTAGCGCACCAGATGCGCCTCGCAGGCTTTCAGGCATTCAAAAACGGAGAAGTCCCCGAAGCTCCGTGCAGAACCGCGGTAGCCGTCCTCCTCCTGCGACATCAGGAAACAGGGCTTGCCGAAGCGCTCCATGAGCCGCGCCGCGACGATGCCGATGACCCCGTGATGCCAGTTTTCTCCGGCAAAGACCAGCACGCGCTCCGAGAGTGTTTCCGGCTGCTGCCGGATCACGTCAAGAATCTCGTCCGTGATCTCCTGCTCGGTTTTTTTCCGGTCGTTATTGAGCGAATGGATCTGCGCGGCGAGCAGCTGTGCCTCGTCGGGATCGTCCGTCAGGAACAGCCTTGCCGCAATCGAAGCCGACGCAAAGCGCCCCGCCGCATTGATCCGCGGGATCAGCTGAAAGGCGGCATTCTGTGCAGAAATGACCGTGCCATCCTCAATCCCGCAGACTGCCATGAGCGAGATCAGTCCCATGCGCTCGGTGTTGGCAAGATATTGCAGACCGCGCTGCACAATGAAGCGGTTTTCACCGTCCAGCGGCATAACGTCCGCGATGGTTGCGAGCGCAGCCAGATCACCGAACTGCTCGAGCGCCGGTTCCCAGTCGCCGCCGTCCAGCGCGGCAATCAGTTTCAGCACCACGACGGCGCCGCAGATCGTTTTATACGGAGAGGGGCAGTCTGCGCGAAACGGATCGACCACGGCGACCGCCTCCGGCAGCGTATCGCCCGGGCGGTGGTGGTCAGTGATGACCAGATCCATACCGAGCGATTTGATGTACTGCGCCTCCTCGATCGCGGAGATGCCGTTATCGACTGTGATAATCAGGGAAACGCCGTCCTCATGCAGCTGTTTCAGGCTTTCGCAGCGCATTCCGTAGCCCTCGCGGCGCGTTGGGATATACCATGTGACGTCCGCGCCCGCGCACAGCAGCCAGTCCGTCAGCATGACCGTCGCGGTCACGCCGTCGCAGTCGTAGTCGCCGTATACGCAGATCCGTTCACCGCCGTCCACCGCCGCCAGAATCCGTTCCGCTGCGCGTTCCATATCCGCGAGCAGAAACGGATCCGAAAGGCCGGATACGTCCAGAAGGCTGCCTGCCGCTTCCAGCGATTCAATCCCGCGGGACACCAGCACCTCCGCACAGAGCTGCGTGATTCCGCCCTGCTGCCGGAGCATGGCCGCCTTTTTTGCATCCGGTTCCCCGATTTCCCAACGTTTCAGCAAATTCTGACACCTCCGCTGAGGGTATACTACCCTATGATAATCCTATTCTATTAGTATACCATTTTTAAGAAAAAAAAGCAAGTCCCCCGGGCAGCACACGGCTGCCAAAGGAAAACGTCCGTGCAGAGGGATAATCCCTGCACGGACGCTGTTTTCACTGCCGGTTATTTCTTCTTTTTCTTCTTGTCCTCAGCATCAGCGGATTCTTCCTTTTCGGATTCCTCCTCAACGCCGGTTTCTGCTGTATCCTCGGTGACAATACCCAGTGCGGCATTGCGCTTTGCGGTTTCAGCCTTCAGCGCCTCGACAAATGCAGCAATCAGGTATGCAACGAACAGCAGCGCTTCCAGACCGAAGGCCGGGATGATCGCCTTGGAGATGCCGCTCGTGACCGTCGTTGTGATGTCCGCAGTTGCCGGAACAAGCACCTTGAAGGAGTTTGCAAGCGAAACATTCTGGTAATAGTCATCCGCGGTATCGTTGACGGACTGCACCAGTGCCTTGATCTTCTTGTCCACGCTGGCAAGATCCTTCTCGATCTTCTTGATCTTGTCGGTGGAGCCGATGGTCGTCTTGCGGAGCGTTGCAAGACGCTCCTTATAGTAGTTGATCTGCTGCTTGGTTTCGGAAAGATCGTTCTGTGCGGTGATCTTGCGGTTGATCAGCTTGTCGTACTCATCAGAGGAAATCGTGGACTCGGTATTTGCGACACTGTCGCTGAAGATGATGACCTGATCCTTCTCATAGCTGTCAAACGCATTGTTGACGGCTTCGAGGGTATCCTCATCGGTTTTCTGCTGGAGTTCCAGATTCTCAATCCGGTACTCATAGTAAGCCTGGAGGCGGTCTTTATCCTTGGTGATGTTGTTGAGATTCAGGTAAGAGGAAATCAGATCCAGATCCAGATCCTTGATTGCGGTGATATTGGTCTTGAGATCCGCGAAGGTCAGACCGGTGACGGTCGAACGGAACCGCGAGGTATCGTCCGAAGCAAGGCTGGATACATAACGGCTCAGGGAGTTGAGGGAGGAGCGGAACATATCCACAGCCTCCGCATAGTCATACTCTGTGTAATCGACGGTATTGAGCACATTGCCCAGCGCCTCGTTATAGCCGTACTGCTCAAAATAGTACTGGCGGTAGGAATCAAGGATCGCGTTCAGCAGCTGCACAGCCTCGGAACGGGTGACCTTTGCATCCTTATAGTTGAAGATGATCTTGAACTGCGTCGGGTGCCAGGAGAGGTCGAGCATCGCATTTGCGGCGGACATCTGGCCGGTGGTCGCAGTGTCAAGGATGTTGCGGTAGGTGGTCAGGCGGTCGTACACGTTTTCCGGCACGATGCCCTCAATCGTAATGTCGCGGCGGACAACGTCCAGCAGCTCCGGCTCCATATTGCAGGCCTGGAGTGCGCGGTCAAGCACCAGCGGGTTCTTCATGTTGTTGGCGTTGAACACGGAGCCGTCCGGGTTCTTGCCCTTGTCAATGCCGTTGTGCGAGAAGCTGACGAGCGCGCGCACCGGCGTGGAGGATGTCGTACTGAAAAAGATGCTGACGCCGGAAACAAGTCCGCCGATGATGACAGACGTCATGAACCACACAGCGAAGTATTTTTTCAGCTTCCGGAAAATTGCGGCTAAGGAAACAACGACCTCTTCCTTCCGTTCCTCCTCGTTTTTCACAATCAGATTTACATTTTTCGTATCCTGATCTGCCATTTGGGGATCCTCCGTTTCAATGAACTTCACTGCCCGGAAAAAACGGGCATGTACAAAAGATAGTATATCATAATTCGCAGGATGTTGCAAGAAGAAATATTTTCCGCTATGAAATTTCTACCTTTTGCACAATTCCGGTATGGCTGCCGCGGAGATATCAGCTGTTTTACAGAATCCGCCGCCGGAAAGCGCCGGAAACGCGTCCGGAACGCCGTACAGGTTTTGTCATTTTTTCTGCTTTTCACTTGACATACAGGCGAAAATATGGTATGATATACTAAATAAGAATTTGCTCCCGCAGAGAGATACAGGGAAGCAGCGAATATGCAGGGAGGCTGAACAATGTATATCAAGGATGAAGTCAAGCATCAGGAGCTGAAGGCAAAAGGACAGGAGCTGGAGCAGCTGCTCCAGAGCACGGAGCATTCCGAACAGGATAAACAGCAGAAGCTCATGGAATATCTGAATCTGCTGAATGCGGAGCGCGCATCCGACCTCGGCGTCATTTTTACCGAACGGATGCTGGAGCGCGTCGCAGCCGCCTTTGAGGCGCATCCGACTGCGGATCTCGCGGTCGATCAGCTGTATACCTGCCTGCTTTTGCAGCAGTTCCATTCCATGCAGTTTGATCCGTGGCGGTCGCATCCCGCGATTGAAAACTGCCGCCCTGCCCTGACGATGCTGGAGGCGGAAGGCCGCTGGTCGGACTGCCTGCGCTACTGCCAGGACACCGCCAACACCTATGCGGAGGCGCATTTCTGGCCGGAGGCGCTGGACTACGCACAGCACGCGCACAAGAGCGTCCGCGAGCTGCTCCGGAACGGCGTCAAGGTGCTGGAAAACGGCGAGCTGATCGACATGGAGGACAGCGTGTTCTCGATTCTGACCTGCGCGCTGAATACCGCAGGCGGCGTGTCGCCGGAGCTGGAATCCATGCTCCAGGAGGATCTCGGTGCGGAGCACTATGCAGAGGTACTCTCAGAGGTGCAGGAAGCCAAGGACGAGGAGCCGGTCTGTGATCCCGTGGAACTGACGCCGGAGTATCTTGCAATCCGATTTGAGCTGGAGGAAAAGATCGACGACGCGCTGGAGCACGAGCGCGGTTATTACGATTACTGCAAGGAATACTGGATGGCCAAACGCATGATTCTGCGCAGCGATTACGGCATTCGCTGGCGTTCGCCTGCCGCGCTGAACCCGAACGAGGAGTTCCACTGAGCCGAAGTTTACGCATCCGTATGATGCGTGTTTCTCAGGCATGCGTTTCTGTAATAGCGTTTCAAAACTGCATTTCCCGCCCGGGAGATGCAGTTTTTCCGTATCGGCTGCGGCGGCTCAACGCTGCGTTGCGTTTTCCGCACAAACCCGTTGATTGACTTTTTGCATCCGCGGTGTTATCATATAATCACGGTACCGGAGAAATCATAAGGAGGTCACAGATCATGCAGATCGGTGAAACTATCAGAGCCATGCGCCGCAGATGCGGCTTCACACAGGAGGAGCTTGCGGCACAGCTGGCTGTCACGCCGCAGGCCGTCAGCAAATGGGAAAACGGCAGCGGAATGCCGGATATCACGCTGATCGTCCCGCTGGCGCAGATCTTCGGCATCTCAACAGATACGCTGCTCGGCGTTGTGTCCGCAACCTATGGCGCGGCACACACGGAGGCGGCCAGAGCACATGTCCGCCTGCTGACGTCCACAGCACAGAGTCCCGCGGAGCAGAATCTCGCGGCTTATACCTACATGCGGGCAGAATCCGAAAAGGAGCCGACAAATTATACGATCATGCGGCTCTGCATCAATTACGCTGCGGAAATCAGCCGCTATGCGGATTTCGAGGGCTTTCTCTCCGACCGTCCGGACGAGCGGGATGAAATCTTCGCGGACTGCGAGCGGAAAAACGTCTGCATCGCCCGTTACTGTGAGGACAGAGCAAACGTCGAGAAATCAGATTACGCTATGGCGTGGATCTATATTCATATCAAACGGTTTGACAAGGCAAGGGCAATGATCGAACGTCTGCCGGGACTGGAAAGCGTTTCTCTGCGCGAGCATATGCTGACAAAGCTGACGCTGTTCCAGTCCGGCTTTGCACAGGCGAAAGCGCTCATTCCGGACAATCTCCGGAAGCTGCTCTCGGCAACGGGAACAGAACTGTTCAACGACTTTGAAACCTGTGCATGGTTCGGCAGTCCCGCAGAGAGCATCGCGCTCAGTCAGAAGCTGATCGGCGTGCTTGACGCATACAAAGCCTTTGAGGAACTGCGGAACGAGGCGATCCTCTGCGAGGTGCGGCTCCGGCAGTATCTGCCGCGCTGCTATGCAGCCGCGGGCGACCTGGACCGTGCAGAGCAGGAGCTCCTGACGATTGCAGAGCTGCTCTGTCAGGCCGCAGCCTCTGTGCAGGAACAGGAATGCGAAGCAGATCCGTCTGCCGAAGCGGAAGCGCTGCTGGAACGCGCCGTACAGTCTGCGGAGGGCGATACGTACAGACAGCTCCGGCAATCGGCAGGGTATGCAGCCGCAAAGGAACGCATCCGCAGCCTGAAAGCATAAGAAAAATCTACGGAGCGTGGATTGACAAAAGCGCCCCTTTCGGTTATCATGGATACAGAGGCTTTCGCAGAAGCAAGGCCGATCAAACTCAGAGGTGATCGTATGGATCAGGTCAAAACAGGATTGCTGATCAGACAGCTGCGCACGCAGATGCAGCTGACGCAGAAGCAGCTCGCAGAACGCATCCATGTCAGCGATAAGGCGGTATCCAAGTGGGAACGCGGAAACGGCTGCCCGGATATTTCGCTGCTCGACGCGCTGGCGGATGTATTCAGCACAGACATCCGCGTGCTGCTTTCGGGAGATCTCGGCAAACAGGAAAGCGGGAGGGGCAATATGAAAAAGATGCAGTTTTATGTGTGCAGGGAATGCGGCAATATCATTGCGGCGGCGTCCGGTGCGGACGTCACCTGCTGCGGCAGCAGACTGACGGCGGCAGAGCCGAAAAAAGCCGCGCCGGAGGAACAGCTGCAAATTGAGGACATCGGCGGCGAGTGGTATATCACCGCAGACCACCCGATGACGAAATCACATTATATTTCGTTTGCGGCGTTTATCACCGACAGCACCGTCATGCTCTTCCGGCAGTATCCGGAATGGGATTTTCAGGTCACGCTGCCGGTCATCCGCGCCGGACGGCTCGTCTGGTACTGCACGGAATGCGGCTTCTTTTATCAGGATATCCGTCCGCGCAGATAAACGCAACAGCAGGTTGCTTGCATTTCCTGTTCGTGCGTGCTATAATGTTCATGAGGTGATGAACATGACGACCCAGGAAGTTTTACTGGAATTGCGGACGAAGCACGGTCTTTCACAGGAACAGCTGGCGGAAAAGCTCTTTGTGACGCGGCAGGCAGTTTCCCGGTGGGAAACCGGCGAAACCGTTCCGAACACGGAAACGCTCAAGCTGCTCTCCAAAGAATTTGACGTGTCGATCAACACGCTGCTCGGCGCGCCGAGAAAGCTGATCTGCCAGTGCTGCGG
>JAFZBC010000129.1:0-1908 GCA_017561965.1 Oscillospiraceae bacterium | reverse complement strand
TGCAGTATTATGATTCGATGCAGGCGCTGATCGGCAAAACGCCGCTTGTGCGTCTGGGAAATATTGTGAGAAAACCGGAAGTGAATGTCTTTGCCAAGCTGGAGCTCTGGAATCCGTCCGGCAGTGTCAAAGACCGCACCGGACTTTATATGGTCAAAGATGCGGAGAAGCGCGGGCTGCTGAAGCCGGGCGGCACAATCGTCGAAGCGACTGCGGGCAATACCGGGCTCGGCATTGCATTTGCAGCGCTCAATCGCGGATACAAAATCATTTTTGTGGTACCGACGAAATTCTCCGCGGAAAAGCAGGCGCTGATGCGCGCACTCGGCGCGGAGGTCATCAATACGCCGCGCGAAAAGGGAATGCTCGGCGCCGTTGAAAGGGCGGAGGAGATCAAGGCAACGATTCCCGGTTCGATCTCACTGGAACAGTTCAAAAACCAGAGCAATCCCCTCGCCCACTATGAAACGACCGGCAAGGAAATCTACGAATCGCTGGACGGCAAAATTGATTATGTTGTGGCAGGTGCAGGCAGCGGCGGCACGTATACCGGCATTCTGCGCTATCTGAAAGAGCAGAATCCGGATATCCGCGGCATTCTTGCCGATCCGGTCGGCTCGACCATGGGCGGCGGTGAACACGCGGACTATAACATCGAGGGCATCGGCAACGATTTCATCGCAGATACGATGGATATGTCACTGGTCGATGATGTGATCAAAGTGACGGATGATGAGGCATTTGCGACCGCCAGACTGCTTGCAAAAACAGAGGGCATCTTTGCGGGTTCGTCCTCCGGCGCGGCCATGGCAGCCGTTTTGAAGCTGACGGAGCGCATCCCGGGCGGCAATATTGTCACGGTGTTCCCCGACCGCGGCGACCGCTATTTCAGCACGGGGTTATATGAATAAGGAGTGAACAGCCATGACCTTGCAGCAATTACGATATGCGCTTGTCATTGCAGAAACCGGCTCTATGAATAAGGCGGCGGAGCAGCTCTATGTTTCGCAGCCCTCACTGACATCCTCTGTGCAGGAGCTTGAAAAGGAAGCAGGCGTGCAGATTTTCAACCGCAGCGGACGCGGCATGACCGTGACGAATGACGGCGCGGAGTTCCTGCGGTATGCGCAGCAGGTCGTCGGACAGTTTGACGTGCTCGCGGAAAAATATATCGCAAAGGGCAGCGTCAAAAAGAAATTCGGCGTGTCAACGCAGCATTATTCATTCGCTGTCAAGGCGTTTGTGGAGATGGTCAAGCGCTTTGATACGGCGCGGTATGAATTTGCGATCCGCGAAACGAAAACCGCCGAGGTCATCAGCGATGTGGCCGCGATGAAAAGCGAGATCGGCATCCTGTATCTCAATGATTTCAACCGCAAAGCGATCACCAAGCTGCTGCAAACGAACAATCTCGAATTCACATCGCTGACAAAGTGCGCGCCGTTTGTGTATCTCTGGAAAGGGCATCCGCTTGCAAAGGAGAAATCCCTCACCTTTTCCCAGCTTGCGGATTACCCCTGCCTTGCATTTGAACAGGGCGATACCAGCTCGTTCTACTATGCGGAGGAGATCCTCAGCACAAGCGAATATCCGCGCACGATCAAGGCAAATGACCGCGCCACGATGCTCAATCTAATGATCGGTCTGAACGGCTATACGCTCTGCTCCGGCATCATCTGCGAGGAGTTGAACGGCAGCGATTATATTGCCGTTCCGTTTGAAGGCGATGAGGACGATGCAATGGAAATCGGCCTTGTGACACTGAAAAAGACGCTCCGCAGCAAGGCGGGCACGATCTATATTGAAGAACTGAAACGCTATCTCGGCGTGACAAATGAATGAAAGGATAATCTGAATGAAAAACAACACCTCTGAGAACCTGAAAAAGCTGACACTGGCAGGCGCACT